>NZ_BDUF01000101.1:0-31430 GCF_002335525.1 Effusibacillus lacus | reverse complement strand
GGTTCCAGCAACAACCATAAAGATGTGCTGGAAAACCCCGACTCCATTTCCAAAACCGTATTGGCAAAAGGATTGGATGCGGGTACCGCCTTTGAAATTCTCTCGATCGATATTGCCGACGTGGATGTGGGCAAGAACATCGGTGCCCAACTGCAAACCGACCAAGCCGAAGCAGACAAGCGGATCGCTCAGGCAAAAGCGGAAGAACGCCGGGCGATGGCGGTTGCCCGGGAACAGGAGATGCGGGCGTTTGTGGAGGAAATGCGGGCAAAAGTCGTCGAAGCGGAATCGGAAGTTCCCAAAGCGATGGCCGAAGCGCTGCGCCAAGGCAAATTGGGCGTAATGGATTACATGAACATGCAAAACATCATGGCGGACACGGACATGCGGGACGCCATTTCCAAAATGGGGGATGAACCCGGCAAGGATGCCAAGAAGTAGGTGACGCAATGGAATTTCTAATTTGGGTGATCATCGCGATCATCATTGGCGCAATCAAAAGAGCTTCCAAGGGTGAAGGCTATCCGAAGCTCCCAAGAGGATTCCCGAAGCTTCCCGATGGGTGGGACGACACCCCCCTGGGACCGGGCGGCCATCGCAGGCATGGGGAATGGCCGCCGAAAAAGGTTTCTACAGAACAACCGACCGTTCCCCGTCAGGGCCAGCCCATGACAATGGGACGACCGGGGGAACCAATGTCGACGGGACGACCCGGACAATCGATGACTGGATATCCGGTTCCCGGCCCCGGTCAACGCGATCCCAGTCATGACTCCCCTGGACCAACATACGAAGGAAGGGAGACGGAAGGACGGGGTGAGATGGAAGGACGCTCCGAATACGAAACTAAGGAACCGGTGGCTCCGACCCTGCTCGAGCCGCATGAGACGGTTCGCACAACCATTGTCGAACCGCACGAAACGGTGCGGGAGACCGTCCAGGTGTCTACCACAGTAAGACCCGACCCGGATTATCGGAATGAGAAAAGGGCGAAACCTTCAACAGATACGGAACGAGCTTTTTCCGGCCAGAGTGCTTATGACCGGATTGGTTCGCATCCCGTGGGCAGACCCGCCCGAAAGCCCCCCTTTTTTTCCATCCAAAAAGGAGACCTGGTCCGTGCTGTCATAATGGCGGAAATTCTGGGCCCGCCAAGGGGAAGAAAGCCGCGCAGCGACACCCATTTTAGTAAATTGCGGTGATTTTCAAGGTTATTTTGGAGACCAAAGTGGCGGTTCTCGAAATAGTGGTGATTTTCAACGTTATTTGGAGATTATCATTGGTGGGTAATAAAGAAACGCTAAATAGAGGTGAAAAAGAACGTTATTTTAAGATTCGTATTGAATTCGACAAGTATAGCGGTGAAAAACACCGTTATATAAACATACCCTCAGCGGGCTGTCTGATGACTTTTCGGACAGCCCGTTTTTTTATGCCGCGTGCCCAGAGGCACGCGTTATCTAGCCGGTGGAAGTCCGGTCAAGGGAAGTGCCAAGACACCCTTGTAGCTTGGATGCCTGCGTACGGAGAGATCCGTGCGCAGAAGCGCATCGACGAAAGTACCCGTCAGAGAATGGGGCGAGCAAGATACCAGGCCGTAACATCAAGTGAATCCTGCCGCGTCGTCAAAAGAGCCTTGCGAGAGGGAGAAGAGGGAGTCGAGCCTCGTGCATATGGGCGAAGACCATGGAAACTGTGAAGAACTTGGAGCAACAGTCAAGAACCCTCCGGCGTATGGGGATCGGCATGGTATCACAGATAACGCAGTGAACTGGGGAGACCCTCCCCTGTACGGGAACACCCGTAAAGAGACATTCTATAAGCCCAAAAGGTGAAGTGAATCGTCTGCAGGAAGGGAGTCCGAGGAGGCCGTAGTACCAATGAATGCAGGACAACACAACCTGCGGGAGGAAAGGGCCTCTGCTTTGTCCATGCTTCTTAAGGAGGTACGAGTGAGTGAATGCCACAGGGCTAACAACACCAATGGAAAAAGTTCAACAACTCCAAGAGAAGCTAGGTCATGCGGCCAAAGAATGCAAGAAGCGTAGGTTCCATGCCTTATATGACAAGGTGTATCGCAGGGATGTCCTCTGGGAAGCGTGGCGACGTGTTCGAGCCAACAAAGGCGCGGCAGGTATTGACGGGCAGACGCTCCAAGAGATCGAAGAGACGGGTATACTTGCCTTCCTTCAAGAATGTGAGCAAAGACTTCGTGAAAATAACTACCACCCACAACCTGTACGTCGTCACTACATTCCCAAGAAAGACGGGAAACAACGCCCATTGGGAATCCCAACGGTACGAGACCGAGTTATTCAAATGGCAACCAAACTGGTTATTGAACCCATCTTTGAAGCAGACTTTCAAGACTGCTCCTTTGGGTTCCGTCCCAAAAGAAGCGCCAAGCAAGCACTTGACCGAATCCGGAAAGCATGCAACCGCAAAGGGAATTGGGTGGTCGACGTCGACATCCAAGGCTACTTCGACAACATCAACCAAGAGAAGTTGATGAAGCTAGTGGAGATGCGAATTAGTGACAGACGAGTGCTGAAACTAATCAGAAAGTGGCTACAAGCAGGGGTCATGGAAGAAGGAACGGTCAGAAGAACCGACCTTGGCACACCGCAGGGAGGGGTCATTTCCCCGCTGCTTGCAAATATCTACCTGAATTATTTCGACACTCTATGGGAAAAGCACGGTAAGGAAATAGGAGAACTCACGCGATACGCAGATGACTTCGTAGTCATCTGCAAGACAAAGAAGGACGCGGAAAGAGCTCTCAAGCTTATTCATGCGATCATGCAGCGGCTGGAACTTACGGTTCACCCGGAGAAAACAAGGTTGGTAGGACTATGGGATGGTACACAAGGATTTGACTTCCTGGGGATGCATCACCGTAAAACCAGAGCGGAGACCTCTAAAGGACAGGGATACTTCACCACCCAGCAATGGTTGACTCGTAAAGCCGAGCAACACATACGGGACGTGGTGAAAGAGAGATTAGCACCGCCGTCTGCAAGGGGGTTGTCCATGAAACAACATGTTGAGTGGCTGAATCCTAAAATCCAAGGGTGGAAGAATTATTACTCCACACCCTATAGTTCTCAAAAGATGGCAAAGCTAGACTGGTACATCTCACAGAGACTCTGCAAGTGGTACGCCAAGAAGCGACAAAGAAAAAGGTGGAGAGGTTCATGGCAGGAAGTAAGGGTCATGAGCCACCTAAGTGGACTCAAAACGCTATTGTAAACTGAACGCCCATGAATGACGGACATCGGAAAGCCGTATGAGGGAAAACCTCACGTACGGTTTGATGAGGAGGGGCTGGAAGACCAGCCCTTTACTCTAGAACCCAATCTCAGAATCGTTTTCTAAGGCATTCAACTAACCTCTAAGGAACTTCTTCCCACAATGTATTTTTTAAATTTAGTCCAGTTTGAAGAGAGTCCGAACCTAGCGAGCACTCTATGATCCTGGGGATAATTGACTCTGGTATTGTTAGCGATGAGGGAATTTTTCTGTTAAAGTTTAGAAAGAACAACACTGAGAAAAGGGGACAGGCAATCAAACGCAAGCGACTCCGTGATACGGACTGTCTGTCGGAAATTTGCCGGCGGGAAAATGGAACAGGTAAACCTAAGCAGGCAGGGGAGCTGACACCAGAAAAGGGAAGAAAAAATAGGACTGCATATCAGGCTTGTTTTTGTCGATTCAAAGGTACTTCCAGTAATAGGCCTGTTTTTCAGTCCTATATATTATTTCTTACTTGTATACTTCGAAACTCACCCGAATAAGACTGAAAATCAGTTCTATTCTTTGAATGACAATCAAAAATCAAAAAATAAGGCTGACAATCAGTCTTATTTCCTCAGTGGATGCATTATGTAAACAAAAATCCGATCTGGAGAAGTCCCACTGATCTTTGTGAACCGTTTTTGAGAAATGAAGGAGATCCAAAATCCGTTTACCCGCTTCTAAAGTAAGGTAGCCAATCTCAAAGGGTTGTCCATAAAGAAACGTACCCGGCTCCAAGCAGCAAGAAAACCTGGGGTAACGGTTCACAAACCGAAATTCGGGCCGAGTCACCTTGCATGCTAAATTCACGGCACCCAGTGCCGCTGAGGCCAGGGGGCTGTCCAAAAGTCAGTCGGATGACAGTACAAACTGTCATCCGATTTATTTTAGTTGGTGAGCGAGGAGCAGTATCTTACAGGTCAATCCGCCGCGTATCGCGGCTTTTTTATGCCTTAAGCCCCCCGTACTACCCTTCCATGCAACGGCATATGGTTCTAAGAGGGGTTCCGTCTCAATTCAACCGATCAGGGAGGGTGGGCCTAACGTGCAGGCATTTAACCGCTTCAAGAATCTTGCCGCGAACCTGTTGGAACTTCCAAAAGACGCTATTTATGATGTGCCTCGCATCACCCTCATGGGAGGACTTCAGTTGGTAGTGGAAAATCACACCGGCATCCTTGAATTTCACAATTCCAGAATTCGTCTCGCACATTCAACCGGTGTTCTTGTGATTACTGGCAAGAACCTGATGATCAAAAACATTCAGCCGAAAGAGATCCTGGTGGAGGGCGAAATCAAAGGGATCCAGTTTGCATAGGGGGAACGGGAATGCTGAGTCGACTGCTGTATGATTACTATAAAGGGTTTGTGGTGGTGACGGTCAGCGGACAAAGACTGTCCTCGCTAATAAATCTCGCCAGCGAACGGGGAATCTGGATCCGGGATATCGTTTACAGAACAAACGGAACCATTCAAATGACCATCCTGCGAAGTGATGTGCCTCGCCTGCGGCCGTTGCTCCGGCAAACGAAAAGCAAAATCCACTTTGGAAAACGGACGGGCCTTCCTTTCCTGTGGCAGCGCGCGTGGCGAAGGAAGTCTTTCCTGGCGGGGGCTTTGGTCTTTCTCACAGTCCTGTATGTCCTTACTTCAATTGTGTGGACTGTGGAAGTGGAGGGAACCAAGAAACTGTCTCCGGAGACAATTCTTACGGCCGCCGAGAAGGTAGGTATTCACAAAGGGGCCTGGATAGGCAGATTGCCCGACATCGATCTTTTGCAAGCCGAAATGTTGGACAAAGTTCCCGAACTGTCCTGGGTTGGCGTAACCATTCAGGGGACAAAAATCAAAATTCAGGTGTTGGAAAAAATCCCTTCTCCACCCCCACTGTCTACCGCACCCCAGCATATAGTCGCAAGGAAAACAGGAGTTGTTGAAAAAATCCTGGTGCAAAAAGGGATCGCAAAAGTGCAAAAGGGACAGTTGGTGAATCCTGGAGAGATCTTGATATCCGGAGATTTGGGGGATCTGAAAACATACGTTCATGCAAAGGGAATTGTCGAAGCGAAGGTTTGGTACACCACTCAGTTGCAGATTCCTTTGCAGCAGTTCCGAAAACTCTACACCGGTCAATCCTTCAAGAAAGACTATCTGGTCTTTGGTTCGTTTCCGGTTCAGATTTGGGGTTACGGGCATAATCATTATGCCGAATACGAGGAGCATGCCACAGATCAGCAGTTTCAGATCGGTTCTTTTACGCTGCCTGTTAAAGTTCGCAAAGTGGAAGTGAAGGAAACCCTTTCCGAAAAAATTATGTTAACGGAAGAACAGGCTAAGGCGGAAGCATTAAAGATAGCTGGAGCAGATATCATGGCGAAAATAGGGGAAAACGGGCGAATCACCTCGCAAAAAATTTTACATCAGAGAATCGAGCATGGTAATCTATATACAAAAGTTTTAAGCGAAGTACTGGAAGACATAGGCAAACCGCAGCCGTTCTAGAGAAGGAGAGAAACGTTTGGATACAACCACCCGCAAAATTTCCCTGCAATCCAACCAAGAGGCGATCCAGATCTTTGGCCCGAACGATGCCAATTTGAAGCAAATTGAAGGTCACTTTTCGGCCAAACTGGTTGTCAGAGGCGGTGAGATTTTGATAACCGGTTCGCAGGATGAAGCGGATACCCTTGCGCAACTGTTCGATGTCCTGGCCCAATTGGTGAGAAAGGGAACTACGATAGGGGAACGGGAGATTGCTTACGCGATCCGGATGACCCAACAAGGTGCGGGCGAGGAACTGCTCGAGTTGTATACAGAAGATATCGCCATCAACGCCAAGGGAAAGCCGATTCGCGTCAAGACTCTCGGTCAGCGTTTTTATATCCAGGACATCCGGAAAAAAGACATCGTCTTCGGAGTGGGCCCTGCCGGTACAGGGAAAACCTACCTGGCGGTGGTGATGGCGGTCATGGCTTTGAAAAAAGGGCATGTAAGCAAAATCGTTCTTACCCGCCCAGCGGTGGAAGCGGGCGAGAATCTCGGTTTCCTGCCCGGGGACCTGCAAGAGAAGGTCGATCCCTATTTGCGCCCGCTCTACGACGCATTATATGACATGATGGGTGTGGAACCCGTGCAGAAAGCTATGGAACGGGGTATCATTGAAGTAGCGCCTCTGGCTTACATGCGGGGGCGCACCCTGGAAGATTCCTTTGTGATCCTGGATGAGGCCCAAAACACAACACCCGAACAAATGAAGATGTTCCTGACCCGTCTGGGGTTCGGTTCCAAGATGGTCATTACCGGGGATATTACCCAAATTGATCTGCCCAGAGGCAAACTGTCGGGGTTGAACGAGGCCATACGGGTATTGAAAGACATCAAGGAAATCTCCTTTGTATTCCTGACGGAACAGGATGTGGTTCGACATCACTTGGTGCAAAAGATTATCTCGGCTTACGCCAGAGAGGATGAACAAACTGCCGCTGCCCCCCAAAACAGGAAATAAGGAGTCGAGTTGAATGGGGTTAAAACTTGAGACAAACATCCGCCAGATTACGTTGGGACCGGAATTGGTTCGAAGCAACGGAATGCGCGCCGCAATTTACGCGGTGTTGTTTCTGGCGCTGTTCTTCTTGTTTTATGGAAATGTAACGCCCACTCGATACAATTATCAGGTTGGCGATATAGCGTTGGAAGATATCAAAGCCCCGTCTGACGCGATCAACACGAGCGAAACGGAGCAGCGAAAACAAGAAGCCCTCAGGCAGGTCAAGAAAGTCTTTTATCTCGATCCCACGGTGGAAGAGAAGGCATTGGCCGACATTACCCTGCTGTTTGATACGGTTGAGAAGTTGAAAGCAAACCAGTCCCTTGACCGGAAACAGAAGATGGAGGAATTGCAGAGAATCCCTGTTCCGGTTAAGGAAGAAGTTTTGGACAAGCTTTTGAATACTTCTCCGAACCAGTTGTCAAGGATCCGATATGAAACGAACCGTTTTGTCTCGCAGTTTCTGAGCAAAGAGTTCTCCGAGGAATCGATGTCTGCGGCGAGAACCGTTCTGGACAGCCAGCTGGTCAGTCTTGATCTTGAGATGGATGCGCGGTTGGTGGTACGTGATCTGGTACTGGTAACTCTTAGGCCTAACACGGTTTACGACGCCAAACAGACGGAAGAGTTGAAAGAGAAGAAACTGAGAGAAGTCCAGGAAGCCTGGATTTTCAAAGGGGATTTGATTGTTCGCAAGGGTGAGCAGATCACAGCCGAAAAAATGGGGCTGTTGCGGGATCTGAAACTGCTGGCTGAACAACCGAATTATCGGATTTACGTTGGTCTTGCCTCTTTGCTGTTATTCGCTTTGGCCATCATTGAAGTGTATTTGCATGTTACCCGATCCCGTTTGGCAAACAATAATAACCTGTTATTGCTGCTTTGTCTGGTCGTATTGGTAACCGCGTCCATCATGAAAATTGTATCTCTGGGCGTTCCCCTGAATATGCAGGCCATCGGGTATTTGGCACCTTTGGCAATGGGAACAATGTTATTGACAATTTTGTTTGACACATCCCTGGCAATTGCAGGAGCAATCGTTTTTGCCCTGTTTGCCGGATTGTTGTATGATTTCAAGTTTGAGTATATGTTTGTAGGCATTGTTTCTTCATTGGCAGGCATCTTTGCGGTTGCCAGAGTGAAACACCGACACGTGATCATGCGAGCCGCTTTTGTGATTGCCGGTGTGAATCTGTTAGCCATCGCAACGATGCATTCGCTTTTGGCAGCGGCCACCTTTACCTGGAACGGATTGCTTCAGGCACTTCTGTTTGGATTAATTAACGGATTATTGTGCGGAATCCTTACCATAGGGCTGCTTCCTTTCTTTGAAAGCCTGTTTGGAATTCTGACACCCATCAGTCTGTTGGAACTGTCGAACCCCAACCACCCTCTGCTGAAAAAGCTGCTGATGGAAGCTCCCGGAACCTATCATCACAGTTTGATCGTGGGCAATTTGGCGGAGACGGCTGCCGAAATTGTCGGGGGAGATCCTTTGTTGTGCCGTGTTGGCGGTTATTTCCATGATGTCGGGAAATCCAGGCGTCCCATTTTTTTTATTGAGAACCAAAACGGACGTGAGAACCCCCATGATAAGGTGGCACCCAGTTTGTCTCACCTGATCATTACCTCCCATGTTCGGGATGGGGTCGAAATGCAGGAACAGCACCGGCTTCCGAAACCGATTCGCGACATATGCGAGCAGCATCATGGCACCACCGTATTGTGGTATTTTTATAATAAGGCGTTGGAACTTGACAAGAACAGCAATCTCAATATTGATGATTTCCGTTATCCCGGTCCCAAGCCGAAAACCAAAGAAGCGGCGATCATAATGCTGTGCGATTCGGTAGAGGCGGCTGTCCGGTCCATGAGCCGACCTACGCCGAACCGGATTGAAGCCGTCATTCGCAAGATTATCAAAGACCGCTTAAATGACGGACAATTGGATGAATGTGATCTGACACTCAAAGATCTGGATAAGATTGCGGAAGCGCTGATGAAATCACTGAACGGTATTTATCATGCCCGGATCGAATATCCGGATCCGCCGGCAGTAGCCCAATAAGGTTGAGATTGCTCAAAAAACCGTGACCCCACTAAAGCGAAATCCTGGGATGGGACAGGCTTTTAACCCTTTGGTGGGGTCTCTTTTAGGGTAACGGAATGGGAGGATTTGGCATGACCGCACAAAATACGCGAGTTATAGTGGAAATAGTCGATGATTACGGAGCCGAATTCGCTTTTGACGTGGTGGAACTTCTGACAAAAGCCATTCGCGCGGCAGCCGCTTTCGAACAGATTGAAGCGGGAGAAGTGGTCGTGTCTCTTGTGGATGACGAAACCATCCGGGAACTCAATCGAACCTACAGAAAGAAAGATGCACCGACGGACGTATTGTCTTTTGCCCTGCAGGAATCTGACGAGGAAGAGCCGGATATTCTTTATTCCGAGGATGAAGCTGTGGATTCGGAACCGTTGGGCGATATTGTGATCTCGATCCCTACAGCCCTGCGGCAAGCTGAGGAATACAGCCACAGCCTGGAACGGGAGCTGGCATTCCTGGCTGTTCACGGGTTTCTCCACTTGATCGGCTATGATCATGGGACCGAAGAAGAGGAGAAGGAGATGTTTTCCAGACAGGAATCGATTCTGGTGAACATTGGACTGACAAGAGGGTGATTCCATGCGATGGTTTGAAGGGGTGCGGAACAGCTTTCGGTATGCCGAAGAGGGAGTTATGTACGCACTGGCAACCCAACGCAATATGCAAATCCACTTTTTGCTTGCATTCCTGGTGATGATCTTTTGCCTTGTTCTGGACGTATCAAGGCTGGAGGTCATTCTCGTGTTTTTTGCCATTATTTTGGTTGTGGGGGCAGAATTGGCCAATACTGCCATAGAGTCGTTGGTTGACCTTGTTACCGAAGACTATCACAAACTGGCGAAAATCGCGAAGGATACCGCAGCGGCTGCAGTCCTGTTGGCAGCATTGCATGCCGTGATTGTGGGGCTTCTTGTGTTTCACGACAAGTTGTGGCCGCTTCAATTGCGAACCTTCTCAAAAGCAGGGGTTGAGTGGTATCTGGTTGCCATGGGGCCGGTAATGATTGGATATTTTGTTATCCGTACGTTCATCACACGGAAGAGGAGGCTGAACAATGAACGGAGAGCAACTGATTGAGTTGGCCAAACAGGCAAGAGAGAAAGCATACGTCCCCTATTCCAGGTTTCCCGTGGGAGCCGCGATTCTGGCGGATGACGGAACGGTGGTCACGGGTTGCAATATTGAGAACGCATCCTACGGGTTGACCAACTGTGCAGAGCGAACCGCCATCTTCAAGTTGGTTTCCGAGGGGAAGAAAGACATTCAACTGGTTGCGGTGGTGGCAGATACTCCCCGGCCTGTTTCCCCGTGCGGAATGTGCAGGCAAGTTCTGGCTGAATTCTGTTCTCCCGATACAAAAGTGATTCTGTCCAACCTGAATGGACAAACTACGGTAACGACTGTTGCAGAACTGCTTCCCTATTCTTTTTCGAAGGAGGATTTGAATGACGCAGGCCATACATAAGTCCGGATTTATTGCGCTTGTTGGGAGACCCAATGTCGGAAAATCAACCTTGCTCAACCAGATCGTCGGCCAGAAAGTCGCCATTATGTCTGACAGGCCCCAAACCACACGCAACCGGATCCGGGGAGTCTATACAACGGATGAGGGGCAGGCGATTTTTCTCGATACTCCCGGAATCCATAAGCCTCAACACAAGTTGGGCGATTATATGGTTCGAACTGCGATCGCCACTTTTGGCGAGGTGGATCTGATCTGCATGATTGTGGATGCCAGCGAGAAAAAAGGACCCGGCGACGAATTTGTGATTGAGCAGCTTAAGAAAGTAAACACGCCTGTGTTCTTGCTGGTCAACAAAATCGATTCTGTTTCCCACGACAAACTGTTGGAAATCATAGCTGACTACAAAGATCTTTATCCGTTTAAGGAAATCGTTCCGATTTCCGCTTTGACCGGTGACAACGTGGACAGGCTGCGTTCTTTGATATTTGCCAATTTACCCGAGGGTCCGCAGTATTACCCGGATGATCAGGTGACGGATCATCCGGAGCGTTTTGTGGTTGCGGAACTCATTCGGGAAAAGGTCCTCCATCTGACCCGGGAAGAAGTGCCTCACTCTGTTGCCGTGGAAATTGAACAGATGCAGTACAGGGAAGATAAAGATCTGCTTTATATCAGCGCCGTGATCTACACGGAAAGAACTTCGCAAAAGGGAATCCTGATCGGCAAAAGCGGTGGCATGTTAAAAGAGATCGGACAGCGTGCCCGTACGGATATTGAAAATTTGTTCGGATCCAGGGCTTTTTTGGAACTTTGGGTGAAAGTCAAGGAAGACTGGCGGAATCGGGAGACCATGCTTCGCAATTTCGGCTTCACGGATACGGACTAACCCACTCTCTGCTTTCTGGGAAGATTTCCTTCGTATACGTCTGACTGGTTCGGTGATTCTAATGGTACAAGTCAAACCTCACTGACGCCCTGTCAGGGCAAAACCAGAAAGGATGAGCAGAATGCGAGACTTTTCGTGGCGCTACTTTTGTGCTACAGGTGAGATCGATGCTTATCTGCTGTATAAGGAACATGAGGCTTTGGACAGTCAGAACGAAGTCTCTGCAACCCAATGCGAGGAGGACTTGACGAACGAAGCGTAAAAGGATTTTCCGCGGCACATCCCGAATACAACTTCCAGGACGAGATTAGTTGAAATGAGGATTCGTTTTGGATAAGACGGAAGGCATTGTACTCCGGGCGATCAACTACGGAGAGACCAACAAAGTGGTAACGCTTTTGACAGCCAAATATGGAAAAGTTGCCGTTCTCGCCAAAGGAGCCAATAAGCCCCAATCGAGGCTGGTACCCGTATCGCAACCGTTTGTGCATGGGACTTGGCTTCTGTATGGCGGGAATACCGGCATGTTTTCCGTTTCCCATGCTGATTTGCTCAATTCATTTCGTCCCATACGGGAAGATTTGTTTTTGTCCGCTTATGCCGCCTGCATGACCGAGATAACGGACCGAGTTCTGGAAGAGCGGCAAGCTTATCCCGGTTCCTTTCACTTGTTGCTGCAGATGTTGGGATATCTGGTTGAGGGGAAAGATCCGGAGGTTTTATTGCGCATATATGAAAGCAAAATGTTCTTTGTGGCCGGCATTCAACCAAATTTGGCCAGGTGCGGCAACTGTGGAAATATGCTGCAAAGTTCCGTCCGCTTTTCAATTCAGGCAGGCGGACCTCTTTGTGACCAATGCCGCGAAACGGATCCTTATGCGGTCTGGATGAAACCGGCCACGTTCAAATTGCTTCGGTTGTTTCAGGAGATTGATGTTTCCCGGCTGGGCAGCATCAACGTCGGAAACGACGTGAAGCAACAGTTGGGTAAAATTCACAAGCAATATCTGGAGGAACACGCCGGAATTCATTTGAAGTCAAAACAGTTTCTCGATCAGCTTCACAAGTATGGACTTTAGAATTGACTTTGATCGGGACCTTTGTTATCATGCCAACAGTTACATATTTCGGCAGTGAAGGACAGGAGTAGTAAACGATTGCCAGTCAGCGAGCCGGGGTGGGTGCGAGCCCGGTATGGACGGTTTATGAACGGCGGTCCGGAGCCGATTTCAATCAAGGCGGGCGCTGTTGAGAGCGCCAACTAGGGTGGAACCGCGGGAGAAACCTCTCGTCCCTTGTTTTGGGACGGGAGTTTTTATTTTGAATAGGGGTGGGAAAAAGATGAGCGAACAAAGAGTAACCATGGATCAAATCGTTGCGCTGGCCAAACACCGGGGATTCATTTTTCCCGGATCCGAAATCTACGGAGGGCTGGCCAATACCTGGGATTATGGACCGCTTGGTGTGGAACTGAAAAACAACGTCAAGAAAGCCTGGTGGAAGAAATTTATCCAAGAGTCTCCCTACAATGTGGGACTGGATTCGGCCATCTTGATGAATCCGCAGACCTGGGTGGCTTCCGGGCATGTCGGAAATTTCAACGATCCGATGATTGACTGCAAGAATTGCAAAGCAAGGCATCGTGCCGACAAACTTATTGAAAGCGCCTTGGCGGAAAAAGGAACGGAAATTGTTGTAGACGGAATGTCCTTCGAGCAGATGTCCAGTCTGATTCAAGAGCATGACATCGCATGTCCGGATTGCGGTTCCAAAGAATTCACCGGTATCCGTCAATTTAATCTGATGTTCAAGACTTTTCAGGGTGTGACCGAAACTTCCGCCAATGAAATCTACCTCAGGCCGGAAACCGCCCAGGGGATTTTCGTCAATTTCAAGAATGTGCAGCGGACCATGCGCAAAAAGCTGCCCTTCGGAATCGGCCAAATCGGCAAGAGCTTCCGAAATGAGATCACACCGGGCAACTTTACCTTTCGCACTCGGGAATTTGAACAAATGGAACTTGAATTTTTCTGCAAACCCGGGGAAGACTTAAAGTGGTTCCAGTACTGGCGGGACTATTGCTACCAGTGGCTGCTGGGACTTGGCATTCATGAGCAGAATATCCGTCTCCGGGATCACACGGTTGATGAATTGTCCCATTACAGCAATGCGACAACAGACATTGAGTACAAGTTTCCCTTTGGTTGGGGAGAGTTGTGGGGGATCGCCGACCGGACCGATTTTGATTTGAAGAGCCACATGCAGCATTCCGGCGAGGATTTCCATTATCTCGATCCTGAAACCAATGAAAAATATATTCCCTACTGCATTGAACCTTCCCTGGGGGCAGACCGGGTAACTTTGGCGTTCCTGATCGACTCGTATGACGAAGAAGATTTGGGAGATGGGGACAAGCGTACGGTACTTCGCTTCCATCCGGCTCTGGCACCGTTTAAGGCTGCCGTTCTGCCGCTTTCCAAGAAGCTGTCTGACGATGCTGTCAAGATTTACGAATTGCTGTCGGCGGAATTCAACTGTGACTTTGACGAATCAGGTTCTATCGGAAAGAGATACCGCAGGCAGGATGAAATCGGCACTCCGTTCTGCATCACCTACGATTTTGATTCCCAGACGGACGGTCAGGTTACGGTCCGGGAAAGAGATTCCATGGAACAGGTTCGCATGCCGATCAGGGAATTGAAAGAATATCTGTTGGACAAAGTGAAGTTCTAAAGAATTGTCAGTCACACACATCGATTACGGAATGTTGCCGGTTGTCGATGTGTTTTCTTTTGTAAAAAATTTGTGCAAAAGAACTCTAGCAGGAAATTCTGTGCTAATATAGTATATACTATATTGGATAAATCGTCATAAAGTATGTCACATTTATAGAATCCTTTTTCCGAAGGTGGTGTTTGGCCATCGAATTGTCAGCAAGACAGCAGCAGATATTGGAAATCGTCCGCCTGGAAGGGCCCATAACGGGTGAACAGATTGCGGAAAAGCTGAATTTGACACGCGCAACTTTGCGGCCTGATTTAGCCATTCTTACAATGGCGGGTTTTTTGGAAGCCCGGCCGCGTGTCGGATACTTTTATGCAGGCAAGAAAACAAGCGAGATTTTTGGCGAACAACTGCGCAAAATGTTAGTCAAAGACCACAAGGCTGTACCGGTTGTAATCTCAGAGAACGCGACCGTTTACGATGCGATTGTTGCCATGTTCGTAGAAGACGTGGGCAATCTTTCGGTGGTCAAAGATCATGGAATTCTTGCCGGTGTCATTTCGAGAAAAGATTTGCTTAAGGTGGCCATTGGCAAACAGGAAACGCAATCGGTGCCGGTTTCACTGGTGATGACCCGGATGCCAAACGTTATTACAGTGACGGGTGAGGATAATGTTTATAACGCTGCCCGAAAGCTTGTGGAAAATGCGGTCGATTCGCTTCCCGTAGTGAAGGTGCTTGATGCGGAACGGAAACAGTATGAGGTTATCGGTCGTTTTACCAAGACCACCGTTACGAAGATCTTTGTCGAACTGGGTTCAAACCGGGAAATCTGATTGTGGTGGGAGGATAACAGGTTGAAAGAACATATGCCAATCGTGTATGTGGTATCCGATTCAGTCGGGGAAACCGCCGAGTTTGTGGTAAGAGCCGCAGCCAGCCAATTTAATGGAGGTCGGGTCGAGATTCGCCGTGTCTCCTATGTGGATGATCCGGAACCGATTAAAGAGGTGATTGAGGCGGCAAAAGAAGTCAACGGGTTTGTTGCATTCACATTGGTGATACCCAGTCTGCGGGAATTCATCATCGAAGAATCAAAACGGCAAGGGGTACATTTGGTGGACATTATGGGTCCGATGCTGGAGGCGTTTCAGAATGTGGTTCAGATGGAACCCAAACGGCGACCTGGTTTGCTGCACCAAATGGATGACGAGTACTTCCGCCGGGTGGAAGCAATCGAGTTTGCCGTTAAATATGATGACGGGAAAGACCCCCGCGGTTTGCTGAGAGCAGACTTGGTCCTGATTGGGGTTTCACGCACTTCAAAAACTCCGTTGTCGATGTATCTGGCCCATAAGCGGATCAAATGTGCCAACGTTCCATTGGTACCTGAAGTGGAGCCTCCGGAAGAACTGTTCCAAGTCTCGCCCAAAAAAATTATCGGTCTGACGATATCGCCCAATGAACTCAATCTTATCCGGCAAGAACGGCTTAAGTCGTTGGGGCTTAAGGCGCAAGCGAATTACGCAAACTTGGACCGGATCTTACTGGAGTTGGAATATGCCGAGAAATTAATGCGTAAACTGGGTTGTCCTGTCATTAATGTCTCCAATAAAGCTGTTGAAGAAACGGCCAGCATTGTAATGGATATTTTAAAACGCGGGGGAGGAAAAGCGTAATGGAGAAAAAATATGTCTACATGTTTAAAGAAGGGCATGCCGACATGAAAGACGTTCTCGGCGGAAAAGGGGCTAACCTCGCGGAAATGACGAGAGCCGGATTGCCGGTTCCTCCGGGATTCACGATTGCTACCGACGCGTGTCGGGAATTTTACAGGGCAGGGGAAACCGTAACGACTGAAATCCAGCAACAAATTGACCAGGCTCTTGCGGAACTGGAAGAGAAGGTTGGGAAGAAACTGGGCGATCCGGCAGACCCGTTACTGGTCTCCGTAAGGTCCGGTGCCAAATTCTCCATGCCCGGAATGATGGATACCATTCTGAATCTGGGATTGAATGATGCAACCGTTCAAGGATTGGCAGAATTAAGTGGCAATGACCGGTTTGCATATGATTGCTATCGCCGGTTTATCCAGATGTTCAGCGATGTGGTGCTCGGGGTTGACCATTATCATTTTGAGAACATTCTGGATCAGGTGAAAGAAACCCGGGGAGTCAAGCTGGATACGGATCTTCAGGCGGAAGACTGGAAAGAAGTGGTGAGCCGATATAAGGAGTTGGTTCGTAAAGAAACAAGGGCCGAGTTTCCGCAAGACCCAAAGGTACAATTGGACAAAGCGGTTCACGCTGTATTCAAGTCTTGGAACAACCAGCGGGCTCAGGTATACAGAAGAATCAACAAAATCCCGGACGATCTCGGCACGGCTGTCAACATTCAAATCATGGTGTTCGGGAACTTGGGGGACGACTCCGGTACTGGCGTGGCATTCACCCGGAATCCGTCCACCGGTGAAAACGAATTGTACGGTGAGTTCCTGATCAATGCGCAGGGTGAAGATGTAGTAGCCGGTATTCGCACTCCCCAGCCGATTTCAGCCTTAAAAGATGTAATGCCCGGCATTTATCAACAGTTTAAAGAGATCGCACATCGTCTGGAATCCCGCTATAAAGATATGCAGGACATTGAATTCACCGTAGAACGCGGAAAACTCTACATGCTGCAGACACGAAACGGCAAACGTACGGCTCAAGCGGCAGTAAAGGTTGCAGTGGATATGGTGAAAGAAGGCCTGATATCGAAAGAGGAGGCCCTCTTGCGGGTAGATCCCAATATCCTGGATCAGTTGCTGTTCCGCCGCATTGATCCCGCTGCTCAACTGGAGGTGGTGGCAAAAGGGCTCCCTGCTTCTCCGGGTGCAGCATCCGGAATCGTTGTGTTTGATGCAGATACAGCAGACAAGTTGGGCCATGAAGGAAAGAAAGTAATCCTGGTCCGTCCGGAAACCACTCCGGAAGACATACATGGAATGGTGGCGGCACAGGGAATCGTCACTTCACGTGGCGGAATGACATCCCACGCAGCGGTAGTGGCCCGTGGTATGGGGAAACCCTGTATTTGCGGCTGTGAAGCTTTGCGGATTGATCTGCGGGCAAAACAGGTTACTGTTGAAGATAAAGTGATTAAAGAAGGGGATTGGATCTCCATCGATGGGGGAACCGGGCGGGTCCTGCTTGGTGAAGTGCCTTTGATTGACCCTGTTTTGTCTGCCGAGTTTAAGCAATTGTTGGATTGGGCAGATGAAATCCGCAAAATTGACGTGCGGGCCAATGCGGACAATCCGGAAGACGCTGCCAAGGCTCGCGAGTTTGGGGCCCAAGGAATCGGTCTCTGCCGGACGGAGCATATGTTTATGGCTTTGGATCGGGTGCCGATTGTGCAGGAAATGATTCTTGCGGAAACAGAAGAAGAACGCCGCATTGCGCTGGATAAACTGCTTCCGATGCAGCAGGGGGATTTTGAGGGGATTTTGTCCGCCATGGAAGGTTTGCCGGTGACAATCCGGTTGCTGGACCCGCCGCTGCATGAGTTCTTGCCCAATTTTGAGGAATTGCTTGTTGAACTGACAAAGCTTCGGATGAGTCCTGACAGTGACCCTGTATTGATCCGGGAGAAAGAGGCTCTCCTGCGCAAGGTGCGGGCATTGCAGGAATTCAATCCGATGCTTGGACACCGTGGATGCCGTCTGGGCATGACTTTTCCTGAAATCTATGAAATGCAAGTGGTTGCCATTTTCAGGGCGGCAGCCAACTTGAAGCAAAAGGGGATCGACGTTCATCCGGAAGTTATGATTCCGCTTGTGGGGCATGTGAATGAACTACGGATCATGCGTGAACTGGTCGTGGAAAAAGCAAATGAGGTTATGGAAGAGACGGGTCAGGCATTTGAATATACCATTGGCACGATGATTGAGATACCGCGTGCGGCACTGACAGCCGGCGAAATTGCAACAGAGGCGGACTTTTTCTCGTTCGGAACCAACGACTTGACCCAAACCACATTCGGTTTCTCACGCGATGATGCCGAAGGCAAATTCCTGCACCAATATGTTCAGCATAAAGTTCTGCCGGACAATCCGTTCATTGTGTTGGATCAGAGCGGAGTAGGCAAACTGATCCAGATGGCCGAACAACTGGGACGCAGTGTGAAACCCGGTCTGAAGCTTGGAATTTGCGGAGAACACGGCGGGGAGAAAAGTTCCATCGAGTTCTGTTACAAGAATGGCTTGAATTACGTGTCCTGTTCTCCATTCCGGGTTCCGATTGCGAGATTGGCTGCTGCCCAAGCCACCCTGAACAACCCAAGATAAACTGATGGCAGAGAAAAGCCCTGCTTAAATCCTTTGAGCGGGGCCTTTAATCTTTTGCATGCAAGGATTACATTCGGAATATTTCGCAATAATTCGGTTTATACTAAGAGAGCCTAGTTTTTGAATCGGAAGAATGTCGTCTAGTGTCGATTTTTGTAAACGAAATGTGAATCATTAGAAGGAAATTGTCGGCACCTGTAGAATAATAGAAACACCGGATCAAAAAATGATTGTCAATAAATTTTTTATAGTTCCTGAAGGAGATACTTCCGCATTGGCGAATATCAGAATGTATTCTGGCAAGCTGCCTCATGCAGAAAGGTTTGATGCAGGATGAGGCGAATCCCGGAAGAGGTCATTGAGCAAATTCGCCAACATTTTGACATCGTTGACTTGATCTCTGAATATGTACCCTTAAAACGATCGGGGCGATCTTTTGTAGGATTGTGTCCGTTTCATTCGGAGAAAACCCCGTCGTTTTCTGTGTCTCCAACCAAACAGGTTTATCATTGTTTTGGTTGTGGGGCGGGTGGCAATTCAATCTCCTTTGTCATGCATATGGAGAATCTTTCATTTGTGGAAGCAGTCGAACACCTGGCAAAAAGGGCAGGCATTCATCTGCCTGAAAGGGATGAATCTGACAAGGATTCTCCCGAAGCAATTCGCCGTAGAGAGATGCTTCGGTGCCATGATCTGGCGGCCAAGTTTTATCATCACATCCTGCTGAACACGGAAGCCGGTGTACCTGCTCTTCAATACCTCCAGAGACGCGGGTTAACGTTACCCACAATTGAAGAATTTCAGCTGGGATTTGCACCTGACCGGTGGGATCTTCTGCTGACGTTTTTTAAGAAGCGCGGGTTTGAGGAGGAGTTTCTTGAGCGGGCGGGATTGCTTTCCGCAAGCCAAAATCAACCCGGCCGTTATTTTGACCGTTTTCGGGGACGCGTCATGTTTCCGATTCAGGACGGACAAGGACGCGTTATTGGTTTTGGCGGGCGTATACTGGGGAAAGGGGAACCGAAATACTTGAATTCCCCGGAAACAGAGCTTTTCCAAAAAGGCAGGCACTTGTACAATCTCCATCGGGCGAGACCCTTTATTCGCCAGCAGGGGAGAACCATCCTGCTTGAGGGGTACATGGATGTGATCATGGCTCACCAGTACGGTATCCGAAATGTCGTGGCAGCCTTGGGAACTGCTTTGACATTGGAGCAGGCAAAGATTCTCAAAAGAAACGGCAATGAGATTGTCATGATGTACGACGGAGATCGGGCGGGTCAGAATGCATCTGTGCGGAGCTCCGAAGTGATAACGGAAGCGGGAGGAGTCCCGCGGGTAACTGTATTGCCCGATGGACTGGATCCGGATGAATTTCTTCGGAAATTTGGAACGGAGTCGTTTGAGAGAATTGTTGAGGAAGGAACCATTTCTTCAACCGCGTTCAAATTGAAGATGCTTCGGTCAAACAGCCAATTGTCCACACAGGAAGGTGTCATCGCTTTTTTGTCTGAGGCAGTTCGGATCATCGCTGAAGCCAAAAGCCCTGTTGAACGGGAGACGTATTTGCGCGAATTGGCAGGAGAATTTAACGTGTCTCTCGAATCCTTAAAAGAAGAGATGAAAATGGTCATCTCAAACCAAAAAGTCGGGGATAAACCTGCCAGTAAGTGGAATACTAATATAAATAATGGCGAGAGCATGTTCAGAAAGGCGCAAAGTCCTCTTCCCGCCCATATTCAGGCGGAAAGGAAACTCCTATCTCTTATGTTAATCGATCCGGGGGTAGCAAGACAAGTCAAAGAGACGATTGTTGATGAATTTTCCGTTGAAGAGCATGCCGCTTTGGCAGTTCACCTCTATCTTTATTACGGGAATCATGCTGAGTCCAATCCGGCCCACTTTATATCCCGGCTTGATGATGACAACTTGGTTCGCTTGGCGTCTCAATTGTCATTGGAGGCGGAATCGACCGGTAACAGACCGGGGCTTGCAGACGAATACATTCAACGGATGCAGATGCATCAGGCGGAGAAACGTTTGCAACTGATTCCGAAAGAGATGGAAGCTGCTGCAAAGAACGGGGATTTCGAGACACTTCGGCACTTGGCACAGGAACAAATTGAACTGCGCAAAAAAACAAGATAGACACTCCGTGGGGAAGGAGGGGTCGGGATGGTGAAGAAACCAGTGAAGAACACAGAAACAACAGAACTTACAGTGGAACAGGTCAAGGAACAACTGTTGGAAACCGGCAAAAAGCGCGGCTATCTGACTTTCAAAGAAATCATGGACAGATTGTCCGCTTTTGAACAGGATTCGGACCAGATTGACGAGTTCTTTGAACTGTTGGCCGAACGTGGAGTTGAAGTAAGCAACGAATCGGAAGATGACGATGAAGAAGCTGATGAATTGGTTCTTGACGATAATGAGGACGTAATGCCCACCGACACTGAAGAAGAATTTGATCTTGGGGATCTGACGGTGCCCCCGGGAATCAAGATCAACGATCCGGTACGCATGTACCTGAAAGAGATTGGGCGCGTACCGCTGCTGTCTGCCGATGAAGAGATTGAATTGGCCAAACGGATTGAGAAAGGCGATGAAGAAGCCAAACGCCGTCTGGCTGAAGCAAACCTTCGACTGGTTGTAAGCATTGCCAAACGGTATGTTGGCCGGGGCATGCTGTTCCTTGATTTGATTCAGGAAGGTAACATGGGTTTGATCAAGGCTGTCGAGAAGTTCGATTACCGCAAGGGTTACAAGTTCAGCACCTATGCTACCTGGTGGATTCGCCAGGCAATCACTCGAGCGATTGCGGACCAGGCGAGAACCATTCGGATCCCTGTTCACATGGTAGAGACAATCAATAAGTTGATCCGAATCTCCCGTCAGCTTCTGCAGGAATTGGGGCGGGAACCAACCCCCGAAGAAATTGCGATTGAAATGGAAATGAGTCCGGAGAAGGTTCGGGAAATCATGAAGATTGCCCAGGAACCCGTATCACTTGAAACTCCCATCGGTGAAGAAGATGACTCACACTTGGGAGACTTTATCGAAGATCAGGATGCCCTGGCTCCCGCAGATGCAGCAGCGTATGAACTGCTGAAAGAACAGCTGGAGGATGTGCTCGACACATTGACCGAGCGGGAGGAAAACGTCCTGCGCCTTCGCTTCGGTCTTGATGATGGCCGTACCCGCACATTGGAGGAAGTGGGCAAAGTGTTTGGCGTCACCCGTGAACGGATTCGCCAGATTGAAGCCAAGGCGTTGCGAAAACTCCGTCATCCAAGCCGCAGCAAACGGTTGAAAGATTTCCTCGAGTAGAACAACCTGTTCCTGCACCCGTCACCTTGGCGGGTGCTTATTGTTTGTTCTACATTTTACATCGTTTCCCAGCGGGATGCAAATTCCAAAAATGGCTCGACAGGTTTAAACAGCGAACATTATAATAAGAGTAGCCCAAAGGGATATATTTTTTAAATAATACCAACCGAATGTTCGTTTGGAACAAACCTGAGCGAGCGTTCGGTCGGTTCAGGGGGAGGAAACAACGGATGAATTTTGATTTGACAAAAGAACAAAAGATGATCCGGGACATGGTCAAGGAATTTGCCGACAACGAAATCGCTCCCAAGGCGGCAGAAATTGACCGGTCCGCCGCATTCCCGTTAGACACCTTTAAGAAAATGGGGGAGTTGGGCCTGCTGGGGATTCCTTTTCCCGAAGAGTACGGCGGAATCGGCGGGGACACGATTTCTTATGCCCTGGCGGTAGAAGAAGTCGGACGTGCGTGTGGGAGTACCGGGCTCAGTTATGCTGCAGCTGTATCTCTGGGCGCAAGTCCTATCTATTATTTTGGAACGGAAGACCAGAAGCAAAAGTACCTTGTGCCACTGGCATCCGGCAAAGCGTTGGGGGCTTTCGGATTAACAGAGCCGGGGGCTGGTTCTGATGCGGGCGGTACGATGACAAAAGCGGTTCTGGAAAACGACCAGTATGTGATTACCGGTTCCAAATGCTTCATCACCAATGCTTCCTTTGCAAAGACCGTAATCGTCACAGCGGTGACTGGAAAAACCGAGTCAGGCAAGAACATTGTGTCGGCTCTGATTGTGCCGACGGACGCCCCCGGTTTTCGGGTAAGCAAGGAGTACGAAAAGTTGGGACTCCGCGGCTCCAACACCGCCGAATTGATTCTTGAGGATGTCCGGGTCCCGAAGGAAAATCTCCTGGGCGATCCAAAGAAGGGGTTCAAGCAGTTTCTTTATACATTGGACGGGGGAAGAATCTCAATCGGGGCATTATCGGTTGGAATTGCCCAAGCTGCCTTTGATGCCGCGCTTCAATATGCGAAAGAAAGGATTCAGTTTGGACAGTCCATTTCCAGGTTTCAAGCCATTCAGTTCAAGTTGGCGGACATGGCCATGCATATAGAACTTGCCAGAAATATGGTGCTGAAGGCTGCGTGGTTGAAAGACGAGAAGAGGCCGTTTACCAAAGAAGCGGCCATGGCCAAATTGTACGCATCCGAAATCTGTATGCGGGCCTGCGACCAGGCAATTCAAATTCACGGGGGATACGGTTACATGAAGGAGTACCCGGTTGAGAGGTATCTCCGTGATGCCAAACTGATGGAGATTGGGGAAGGAACATCGGAGATCCAGAGACTTGTAATTGCCCGGCAATTGGGTTGTTGACAATAGTGCGGCGGCATCCTTGATGGCCAAGGGGCCGCTTTTTTAGGCGTTTGAGGGAGATTTTTAACGTTCGAAAGGAATATCAAACACCTGTCTCGAATCAATTATTTAATGAAAGTTGCCAATATTCATGACGAGGGGGATTTATGAATGGCACAAATCATGCAAATTACAGTAGGCAGGCTGCTTGAACAAGTCGCGAAAGTTCGTCCTGAGCACGAGGCTGTTGTCTATCCGGATCGAGGATTGCGGTATACATACAAACAATTTGATGATCTTTGCCGTCAAGTGGCGAAAGGTCTTATGAAGCTGGGGATTCTGAAGGGTGAAAACATCGCCATATGGGCCACCAACCACCCCGAATGGGTAACGGCGCAGTTTGCCACCGGGAAAATGGGTGCGGTTCTGGTGACAGTAAACACCAACTACCGGACAGCCGAACTGGAGTATCTGTTGAAACAGTCCGATTCCACAACCTTAATTCTGATGGAATCGTACCGCGGGGCCTCTTATGTGGAGATGTTGTACGAAATTGTTCCGGAGTTGAGAACATCAGAGCCCGGCAAACTGCAATCCGAAAAACTCCCTTTTCTGAAGAATGTCATTATTATCGGGGACAAACAATTTCCCGGCATGTTTCTGTGGTCGGACATCGTAGAGATGGGAAATCAAATAAGCGATGCGGAGCTGGATGACCGCATGGAATCCCTGGACCCGGATGAGGTGATCAATATGCAGTATACGTCCGGCACCACGGGTTTCCCAAAGGGAGTCATGCTGACTCACAACAACATTGTCAACAATGCCGCCAATATCGCAGAGTGTATGAAGTTGACCCATCAGGACCGCATGTGTATCCCGGTTCCGTTTTTCCATTGCTTCGGGTGTGTGCTCGGAACTCTCACATGCGTTACTGCAGGAGCCACTATGGTTCCTGTACAGGAGTTTGATGTCGTCAAGGTGTTATCCGCGGTGCAGGATGAGAAATGCACGGCTTTACACGGAGTGCCGACCATGTTTATTGCGGAACTAAACCATCCCGATTTTGACAACTATGATCTCAGTTCCTTACGGACGGGCATTATGGCCGGGTCCCCTTGTCCGATTGAGGTGATGAAAGCGGTTGTGGAAAAAATGGGAGCCCGTGAAATCACCATCGCCTACGGACAAACAGAATCTTCACCGGTCATTACCCAGACTCGCACGAATGACCCGATTGAATTGAGAGTGGCAACGGTAGGCCGCGCCTTGCCGGCGGTTGAGGTGAAGATTGTGGAGCCAGGCACCAACCGGGAAGTTCCGCGCGGTGTGCAAGGAGAGCTTTGTACGCGAGGGTACCACGTAATGAAGGGGTACTATAAGAATCCGGAAGCGACCGCAAAAGCCATTGACGAAGACGGATGGCTGCACACAGGTGATCTTGCGACAATGGACGAGAACGGATACTGCAAAATCACCGGCCGTTTAAAAGATATGATCATTCGTGGCGGAGAGAATATTTATCCCCGTGAAATCGAAGAGTTCCTCTACACTCACCCGAAAGTGTTGGATGTACAGGTGGTTGGCGTTCCGGACGAAAAATACGGAGAAGAAGTGATGGCCTGGATCCGGTTGAAAGAAGGGGAGACGGCAACAGCGGAAGAAATCCGCGAATATTGTCTGGATAAGATCGCCCGTTACAAAGTTCCGCGGTACATTCAATTCTGCACCGAATATCCGATGACAGCGTCGGGCAAGATTCAGAAATTCAAATTGCGGGAACAGGCCATTGACCTGTTGAATCTGCACAAAGCCAATTCAATTGAAACAGCATAGAAATTATCACGGGGAGCGGCCTGCGGGAACGCTCCCTTTTTGTGTTCGGGGGAAAATCCGGGTATAATGAACTCGGTGATTTGATGAAACTGTCAAAACGTTTGCAAAAAGTTGCTGATCTGATTCCGATGCGTGCGAAAATTGCGGATATAGGAAGCGATCATGCCTATCTGCCAACATATCTTGTGGAACAAGGGAAAGTAGTCAAGGCAGTGGCGGGAGAAGTCAACCAGGGACCCTATGAGACGGCCAAGCGAACCGTAGAAGAAGCCGGGCTGTCAGATAAAATCGACGTTCGTAGAGGTAACGGTCTCGAGGTGATTACGGCGGGAGAAGCGGATACCATCACCGTCTGCGGAATGGGAGGGGGGACGATTGTCGAAATATTGGCTGCCGGCAAAGACAAGTTGTACGGTGTAAAGAAAATGATCTTGCAACCGATGGTCGACAGCGATCGTCTCCGCAAATGGTTGCATCAGAATGGGTGGCGGATCACCGTGGAGGAACTGGTGATGGATGAAGGGATCCTCTATGAGATTCTGTTGGCGGAACCGGGGCAGGAGGTATACAGCGATCCTCTGTGGTATGAATTCGGCAATGTGGAGTTGCTGAAGAATCACCCGCTGTTTCCGCAAAAAATAGCCTGTGCCATTGAGAAGCTTGAGAGGATATTGCGAAGTCTGCAGAAAGCGCAAGGGGAAGATGCAGGGATGAAACGGGACGCAATGCTTGAGAAAAAGAACAGACTTGAGGAGGTGTGGAAAGCATGCAAGCAAGAGTCAGGGATGTAATTCGGGTACTGGAGGAATGGGTATCCCCAAACCTTGCCTTGGAAGGGGACAAAATTGGACTGCAGATTGGTGATCCTACTCAACCCGTCAATAAAATTCTGGTAACCCTCGACGTGACCGAGGAGGTTGTGGATGAGGCGATACGGATTGGCGCGCAAATGATCATAGCGCATCATGCAATCATATATTCCTCGATTAAGACAATCCGTACCGACACCCACTACGGACGAACCATTTCCAAACTGTTGACCCATAGCATCTCAGTGTATGCAGCCCACACCAATCTCGATGTGGTGGAAGGAGGAGTCAACGACGTACTGGCCCGTTTGTTGGGACTGCAGAATGTCGAGATCCTGGACAGACTGCATAATCAAAGAGTAAGGAAACTGGTAGTGTTTGTTCCAAAGAGTCACCACGATCAAGTGTTACAAGCCATATGCGGTGCCGGTGCCGGATGGATTGGAAATTACAGCCACTGTACCTTCAATATGGAAGGAATTGGGACTTTTAAACCGGAGGAGGGGACAAATCCTTTTATTGGGGAACAAGGCAATCTGGAAAAGGTAGAAGAGATTCGACTGGAAACCATTGTGCCTGAACAACTTCAGGAAAAAGTTGTCCGCGCCATGCTGGAAGCCCACCCTTATGAAGAAGTTGCCTATGACCTGTATCCGCTTGAGATCATGGGAAAGCCCTTTGGGATTGGAAGAATTGGCGATCTAAAAGAAAAGTGCAAATTGGATGAGTTTGCTATGCTGGTCAAATCGAAACTGGCAGTCCCCGGAGTGCGGATTGTCGGAAAACGTGATCGGATGGTCAAGAAAGTGGCGGTACTCGGAGGGTCCGGGTCTGACTGGATTGACGCAGCTTTATCGAAAGGGGCCGATGTGCTGGTTACAGCCGATCTGAAATATCATGACGCCCAAGACGCTATGTTCAAAGGACTTGCGTTGGTAGATCCCGGCCACAATGGAATGGAACGGATTGTCGTGCCTGCAGTTGCCGATTTTTTAAATGAAGCTTTAAAAGATCTGCAATGTTCAGCCGTAGCATCGGTTGTTGTTACGGAACCATTCGATTTTCTGTAGGGGATTCTACTTTCGAACATGCCTCCATACCATGGTATGGGGGTGTTCATTATGTTCGAATGGGTTGTGGGTCTTTTTTGTCTGCTCATAATTGTTTTGGGAAGCACTTATTTGTATTATCTTGCCCATTTGATACTTACCATAACCAAATGTCCGGACTGCGGGAGAATCATGCAGAAGGTGTTATATACGGAATGGAATGATTCGGAGGACAGTCATATTGTGTATGAATGCCGGTTTTGTCAAGCAAAGCGCATACGCCCTCTTAACAAGGGGAAAAAGTTTACCATGTATCCGTGAGTAAAAACTCCCTCTAATACGGATCTGCCATACAGGGAATTCTGTAGTCAAGGAGACAAAAACGAATATCGGGTTAGGGGGGCTCAGCTATGAAACGACTTTGGACGCTCCTTCTGCTCCAACCGCTTTTGTTCGCAGCCACCTCGCATGCATCCGTTTACGCCCAGCACCATTTGCAGGATTCTCAGGCGAAAGCTGCCCCTCCCAAACAAGAACAATTCCTTGTCAATGCAATGCAAAGCCAGGCCATTCTTGTCAAAGACAAAAAAGTATTTCAAGAGAAATTTCGGCGTATGTCAGAACAATTTGGCGGGCCATCAGCCACCGCAGAAGCAATGTTGAGCGAGCCCCATGCTTTTTACTGTGCCGGGTTTGTGCAGGATTTATACCGTCAAAATGGGATTTGGATTCCCGCACACTCAGTGGCCCAACAAGCAAAATATGGCGTCAGGATCAAGGATATTGACAAAACGGAACCCGGCGATCTGGTGTTCTTCTCTCGATCCCCATCAGACAAAGCGCCTGTTCATGTTGCGGTCGTCCTAGGAGAGGGAAACTTGCTTCATGCATCGGGTGATCATCGACAGGTGGAGGTTCTTGCCATTAACAACAAGCTGCGTCAACATTTCATGTTTGCCACTCGCTTGGTTTCATCCATATAATTTGCATTTTTCTTCTTATACATTCATCTTTTTTCCGGAAACATTGTGTCTTGCCCAAGGCAAGGCTTTTCTTTTTGGTTACAATTTGAAGAGAAAACAAGCATGACAGATTTAGGAGGTGTTTTTAGTTTTTTAGGAATGGTTTTGTTCTCTTTTGTTAAGAGAAACGGATTGAAACAGCGATGAAATGATGCTAATATAACTTTTGTCGCCGACGGCGGTAGGAAATGGTGAGTGAAATGACAAAAATTATATATTGAGTTTGACCTGGATTTTTGTTATGATAGCACTTGTCACTTGGTGCGAGCCATTAGCTCAGTCGGTAGAGCACCTGACTTTTAATCAGGGTGTCGATGGTTCGAGTCCATCATGGCTCACCAGAATGCCCTTCGGGGCTCCCGCGAAGTACTTGGATTTCACTTCGAAGCTGAGAATCGCTTCGTGGGGTGTCGTGCGGAAGTAGCTCAGCGGTAGAGCATCGCCTTGCCAAGGCGAGGGCCGCGGGTTCGATCCCCGTCTTCCGCTCCATCGATGGGCGATGTGGTTATTGGCCGCACGCCCTCCCGAAATGCGACCGTGGCGGAATCGGCAGACGCGCACGTTTGAGGGGCGTGTGGGATATCCCGTGGTGGTTCAAGTCCACTCGGTCGCACCACTTGTGAATTTCGGGGTTCCCACGAAGTACCCGGAATTTGCTGCAAATGTTTACGTCACTTCGTGGAGTGATTTGTGCCCTTAGCTCAGCCGGATAGAGCGTTTGACTACGAATCAAAAGGTCGGGAGTTCGAATCTCTCAGGGCACGCCATTTATAACTACTTTGGATCTGCTAGTGCCTGCAGATTCGAACGTGGGAGTTCGTCGGAGCGATACATCGATAGCATTTGCTTCGCAGCCGGGTGATCTTCCCGTATCTCTCAGGGCACGCCATATGCAGTTTTTTCGGGGTCCCCGCAATTGTACTCGGTGTAAGCTGCAACGCATTGCTTCACTTTGCCCCCATCCGGGGATAGGTTGTCACTAAGCGACGAGTCGCTAAGTGCAACTTTATGGGGGTGTTTCGGGGATATAGCTCAGTTGGTAGAGCACCTGCCTTGCAAGCAGGGGGTCAGCGGTTCGAATCCGCTTATCTCCACCAGACAGGTATTCCTCGATAGCTCAGCGGTAGAGCATCCGGCTGTTAACCGGAGGGTCGTAGGTTCGAACCCTACTCGAGGAGCCATCCATGCTTCCATAGCTCAGTCGGCAGAGCGCATCCATGGTAAGGATGAGGTCACCAGTTCGATTCTGGTTGGAAGCTCCAGGAAGGAAAGGGCCCATCAAAGTGACGTGAAAGCGATGCGGCTTACACCGACTTTGATGGGGACCCGAAAATACGTTAATAAAACCTTCGGCGCGTTGGAGAAGTGGCTTAACTCACCGCCCTTTCAAGGCGGCATTCACGGGTTCGAATCCCGTACGCGTCACCATCTTTGAATCCGCTACGGGATTCGAGGAACCGGGGTTCGTCGGAGCGTTGCTTCGGAAGCTCTGCTGCGCAGCCGGGTGGTTTTCCCGTATCCCGTACGCGTCACCACTAATCTTTCCCTGATTATTGTCGGGGTCCCCGCAAAGTACTCGGTGTTGCTACATGCTTGGCGTCACTTTGTGGGGTGTCTGGAAGCTTAGCTCAGCTGGGAGAGCATCTGCCTTACAAGCAGAGGGTCGGCGGTTCGATCCCGTCAGCTTCCACCAAAGAGGATGAAGGAGGGCCGGCTAAGAGCGGTGACATTCGTGTCACAAGGTCGGCCCGACGACATCCTGTCGTCGCGGGGTGGAGCAGTTGGTAGCTCGTCGGGCTCATAACCCGAAGGCCGCAGGTTCGAGTCCTGTCCCCGCAACCAACCATGGAGCTGTGGTGTAGTGGCCTAACATGCCCGCCTGTCACGCGGGAGACCGCGGGTTCGAATCCCGTCAGCTCCGCCACCGTGAATCTCGTCAGGGATTCGAGCACTAAGTAATGGCTCGGTAGCTCAGTCGGTAGAGCAGAGGACTGAAAATCCTCGTGTCGGCGGTTCGATTCCGTCCCGAGCCACCATTATAAAGCCAATTAAAGCAACTTTGTTTGAAATCGGAATTGCCACCTTAGCACAGTCGGTAGTGCGCATCACTCGTAATGATGAGGTCGCCGGTTCGATTCCGGCAGGTGGCTCCATGACGGAGGGATACCAAAGTGGCCAAATGGGGCGGACTGTAAATCCGTTGGCATCGCCTTCGAAGGTTCGAATCCTTCTCCCTCCACCAAATCAATATGGCTCGATAGCTCAGTTGGTGAGAGCGACGGATTCATAACCCGTAGGTCGGCAGTTCGACTCTGCCTCGAGCCACCACAACTTATTGGGGAGTCGCCAAGCGGTAAGGCAACGGACTTTGACTCCGTCATGCGAAGGTTCGATCCCTTCCTCCCCAGCCAAAGACTATCGCTCATCAAAGTGACAAGCCTTCGAAGCTAATTCCGGGTGCTTTGATGGGAACCCCATTTGCGGTCGTGGCGGAATTGGCAGACGCGCAAGATTCAGGTTCTTGTGGGCGCAAGCTCGTGGAGGTTCAAGTCCTCTCGACCGCACCAGAATTTAATAATGATGATGCCGGAGTGATGGAATTGGCATACGTGCACGACTCAAAATCGTGATTTTGTGGGTTCGAGTCCCACCTCCGGCACCAATTGTTTTGGGGTTCCCGCAAAGTACCCGGTTTTGCTGCAAAAGCTTTGCGTCACTTTGTGGGGGTTCTTCGGAATGTAGCGCAGCTTGGTAGCGCGCACGCTTCGGGAGCGTGAGGTCCAGGGTTCAAATCCCTGCATTCCGACCAGTTGTGGAGAGATGTCCGAGTTGGTCGAAGGAGCACGATTGGAAATCGTGTAGGCGTTAACCGCGTCTCAAGGGTTCGAATCCCTTTCTCTCCGCCAGTCATGCGGGCGTAGTTCAATGGTAGAACTCCAGCCTTCCAAGCTGGTCGCGTGGGTTCGATTCCCATCGCCCGCTCCAAACATTAGACCCCATTAAGACAATCACATAAAACTTTTCTGATGCTACCTTAAATCCGTCGAAAGGTGTCGAAAGATTTCAGCCTTTTGACGGATTTATTTGTTTTTGAAGTTTGGTGTGGACGTTTTATGATTCTTGTATAACGTCAAATTATCGGGCGAAAAATGAAGAAACCAGGAGAATGAAGTAGAATCTTTTGTGGCATTTGCTCCACATTCTACTTTTTGTTTGTATTTGTTCTGCATAATATGTTGAGGAGCGGTGGATTACATGATATTATAGCTTCTGTTGTCGCGAGAGAGCGGTTCGAACGAAACAAGTCGTTCTTTGCACCCAAGGGGCATTTAGTTCAACTTAGCGACTTGTCGCTTAGTTGCAACTTATACTCTGGAGTGCAAGTAACGCTAAGGCAACAGTAAGGAAACCCCGCTAAGAACGTTGACGTCCATGTCAACAACGCGGGATAGATCATCCAGGATCTAAGTCGTTCTTTGCACCCACAGGGCACAAGTAACGCTAAGGCCCTGAAGGACCAAGTCGTTCTTTGAAAACTGAATCGTGTAGGGAGCCACGATTGATTCTTCGAATACGATGCGGCTGCCCCGCCCCCTAAAGGCGAGGCGAAAGCATCGACTGAGGTAGCCCCGCTAAGAGCGTCGACGTCCATGTCGACAACGCGGGACGAATCATCCGCAGAGGT
>NZ_BDUF01000100.1 GCF_002335525.1 Effusibacillus lacus | reverse complement strand
GTATCGCCAGGAGCAGCAGTTTGCTCGTCTTGGGGTACCCTTGTCCCGTCAGACGCTGGCGAACTGGATGATCCACGGCGCAGACAAGTGGCTTCGACTATTGTACCATCGCATGCGTGAGCATCTGCTGAAGCAGGACATCCTGCACGCCGATGAAACAACCGTGCAGGTGCTTCGTGAACCGGGGCGGTCCGCGGAGACGACTTCGTAC
>NZ_BDUF01000099.1 GCF_002335525.1 Effusibacillus lacus | reverse complement strand
CCGTGTGTCGACAGGAAATCGCGGTCATTTATTGAAATCTATACGTATGAAAACAATAGCGAATACGAACCCGTCTACAATTGAAGAACTTCAACAACAAAACGCGAAGCTGGAACAACAGGTTGCTGAACTGACCGCTAAGCTGACTTGGTATGAGGAGCAATTTCGCCTCAGTCAACAGAAGAAATTCGGCACATCCAGCGAGCGGACGAATTCGGATCAACTGCACCTGTTTAACGAAGCAGAAGCTGAAGCCAATCCCACTGTGGAAGAGCCGACCGTGGAAACCATCACCTATCGCCGCAAGAAACAACGCGGACAACGTGAAGCCATGGTCGAGAGCCTGCCTGTCGAGATGATCGAATACCGCCTCACAAAGGAAGAGCAGATCTGTTCATGCTGCGGCGGAGCCTTGCATGAGATGAGCACCGAGACCCGTCAAGAGTTGAAGATCATTCCTGCCGAAGTGAAGGTAGTCAAGCATGTACGTTACGTATATGCCTGTCGCCATTGCGAGCGCGAAGAGATCCATACGCCCGTGGTCACCGCACCGATGCCTCAGCCGGTTTATCCCGGGAGCTTAGCCTCTCCTTCCATCATGGCTTATATCATGAGTCAGAAATATGTCGAAAGCCTCCCGCTGTATCGCCAGGAGCAGCAGTTTGCTCGTCTTGGGGTACC
>NZ_BDUF01000098.1 GCF_002335525.1 Effusibacillus lacus | reverse complement strand
GGAGTTACAAATTCTCGTCGTAGGAGAAGCGACTTGGAACGGTCCACCAAAGAGGGTGAGAGTCCCGTATCCGAAACGGCGAGAACTCCGAGACGGACCCCAAGTACCGCGGGACACGAGGAATCCCGTGGGAATCCGGCAGGACCACCTGCCAAGGCTAAATACACCCTGGCGACCGATAGTGAACCAG
>NZ_BDUF01000097.1:48080-55227 GCF_002335525.1 Effusibacillus lacus | reverse complement strand
CATCTGGTTTTCAGGGAGCAACTAAAATAGAGCTGAATTTCAGTCTTATTTCCGATTTTGCGGCCATTCAGTCCAAAATAAAACGGTTTATCAGCCCTATTTGGGTAAATGGAAGTGATCGAGGCCAAAAACCATCGAATAAGCCTGAAAAACAGTCTAATATTGAATCAAAACCCTGAAAGAAGCGAAATAAGACTGAAACACAGTCTTATTCGCAAAAAGTGAATGGCAAAGGTCCCGTGGTGGTTGAGGATCACTGCGATGGACGAGAGTCTAGTGGCAATGGCGGAGAGGACACACCCGTTCCCATAGGGAGAAACGGCAGTTTACTGCCGATGCGACGCTTATGCCCTGTGGGTGCATCCCGAACACGGCGGGAGAAGGATGTTCGACTAAGAGCGCCGGCATCCATGCCGGAACGTCGAACGACCTACGTCCTGTAGGCCCAGCGCCGATGGTGCTTATGCACGAGCGCCAGGAGAGTAGGTCGTCGCTAGGCAGATGAAACGCTTTGGCTGAAAACCAAAGCGTTTTTGATTTCGAAATCGCTTATTGATCGCACCATGTGTGGCAACACTAAGATCACAGGGGATCGTATACGTCTCCTTTTTTACATGTGTATGATTTTGGTATGGAGGGCCAAAAGGGATTGGCCTCTGTACTGAGTATGGTGGAAGTTTTATATATTCGATGGGACTTTCGCTGGTTCTTAACAATCTTAATCACACATGGAACCTGATCGCCTATTGTGCAGGATACGGAACCGGTGATTTATTGGCAGCAAGATTGAAGAATCAGATCGTTCGCCATTTTTCCTATAAATAGGCGGAATGTCCCATCAGGACAAAAAGTCAAGATAGACACACCGCGGTAAAGCACACCCTCGCCAATCGGGCAGGAGAGGTGCATCTGCAGCTTTCTGTTCCGTTTTGTTTCCGAATGCAGATTGAATCAAAGTCATGATTTTGGTATTATAAATCTTGTTCGTTAGAAACGTACAAAGCAGGTCAAAGTGTGTAATCGCGCCGGTGCTTTGGACACTGGTGAGGAAAGTCCACACTCGCCCAGGCTGTGATGCCTGGAGTTTGGATGCCTGACGAATTCATAAGTCAGGGCAGTCTGGTTTCGACTGGGCTGACGGCGGTGAAAGGAGCTACGTCCCGTTGGGGATATGCTCCGAATAACCTGAAAGTGCCACAGTGACGAAGTCTTCCTGGAAACGGGAAGAGTGGAACGAGGTAAACCCCATCTGCGAGAAACCCAAATTACGGTAGGGGAACTGCCCGGAAGGAAACAGAACGGAAGGGCGGATCGCTGGCAACAGCGATAGATAGATGGTTACAGCTCGAGTGCGAGGCTGGCCGCCGACTTGTAGCACGAGAGTACAGAATGTGGCTTATAGCTTTGCCTGCTTGCCAAATAAACATACTGATTTTAATAGTAATGTGAATTATACACCTGGACCAAACAGCCGGGTGTTTTTTGTTGTGTCCTTGTCATATTAAAATTCCTCTGTTACTATTATAAAAATTACAGAAAAGAATGATATTTAACTGACTAATAAGAATCATACAGGAGAGGAAGAGACACGGGTATGAGAAGCGACATGATCAAGAAGGGATTTGACAAGGCTCCGCATCGAAGTCTATTGAAAGCTACCGGTTTAAAGGACGAAGATTTCGATAAACCGTTTATCGCCATTTGCAACTCTTTTGTTGAGATCATACCGGGGCATGTCCACCTGAACGAGTTTGGAAGACTTGTCAAAGAAGCGGTACGCGAAGCCGGAATGGTGCCGTTTGAGTTTAATACCATTGGCGTTGACGATGGAATTGCCATGGGGCATATTGGGATGCGATATTCACTGCCCAGCCGGGAGTTGATAGCCGATTCGGTGGAAACAGTAGTGAATGCCCACTGGTTTGACGGAATGATTTGCATACCGAACTGTGACAAAATTACACCGGGTATGATGATGGCGGCGATGCGGATCAATATTCCGACTGTATTTATTTCCGGGGGACCGATGGCTGCCGGAAAAACAAGCAAGGGTCAGGTCGTTGATTTAAGTTCCGTATTCGAGGGAGTCGGAGCTTACCAAGCCGGCAAGATTACCGACGAGGAATTAAAGGACATCGAAGACCACGGTTGCCCGTCTTGCGGTTCCTGTTCGGGCATGTTCACCGCAAACTCCATGAACTGTCTTTGCGAAGTGTTAGGTATCGCGTTGCCCGGCAACGGTTCGATTCTGGCAACTGACCCGTCGCGGAAAGAATTGATTAAACAGGCAGCTGAAAGTTTAAAGTATCTGATCGAGAATGACATTAAACCTCGAGATATCGTCACCATCGAGGCAATTGACGATGCATTCGCCCTCGACATGGCGATGGGCGGCTCGACGAATACCGTTCTCCATACTTTGGCGATTGCACGTGAAGCGGGAATCGAATATCCTATGTCCCGAATTGATGAGATATCACGGCGGGTTCCCCATATCTGCAAAGTCAGTCCTGCATCCAATTGGCATATGGAAGACATTCACAGGGCGGGCGGAATCAGTGCCATCCTCAAGGAACTCAGCAGAAAACCAGGCGCACTGCACCTGAACCGGATTACGGTTACAGGAAAAACACTGGGTGAGAACATTGAACAAGCGGAGATCAAAGACCCGGAGGTTATTATGACCGTGGAAACACCTCATAGTCATGAGGGCGGTCTACGGGTACTAACCGGCAATTTGGCCCCGGACGGCGCGATAATCAAAAGCGGTGCGACGGAAATCAAAAGGCATGAAGGACCGTGCGTGATCTATAACTCTCAAGAGGAAGCTCTGGTAGGGATTATGGCAGGTCAAGTCAAGGAAGGTTCGGTTGTTGTGATTCGCTACGAAGGCCCCAAGGGAGGGCCTGGAATGCCTGAAATGCTGGCTCCCACATCGGCCATTGCCGGAATGGGATTGGGTTCAAGCGTAGCGCTGATAACGGATGGACGTTTCTCCGGAGCAAGCCGTGGCATCAGTGTCGGACACATCTCACCGGAGGCGGCAGCCGGTGGACCGATTGCCCTTCTGCGAGATGGTGACATTGTGGTGATTGACGTGGACGAAAGGGTAATCGAAGTCAAGTTAAGTGATGAAGAATTGGAAAAACGCCGGGCAGATTGGGTCGAACCGGAGCCGAAGGTCAAAACCGGCTGGCTGGCCCGTTATTCCAAAATGGTTACATCGGCGAACACGGGTGCCGTTCTCAAGATTTGAGGATGCTGGTAAGCAAAGCTTATTTTTGTTGGTAGTGGCAAAAGCCTTCCTCCTGAAATATAGTGCAGTAGACCCGAACTCGGCACAGGAAGCAGATCTGCCGGACTGTTCGGGTCCCCGGCAAAGCCTGGCAATGGCAGATAGCTTTGGCGGGTCAACAGGAGGAGGATTGCCATGATAGATCCGAAATATCGGCAAATGCAACCGCCGCAAACCAACTTATACGGACCCTACTATCCATACCCGTTCCCGTTCCCCACGCCGTTTCCTTCTGATCGGCTTGAGCAACGTGTTGAACGCTTGGAAAGGCAGTTTGCGCGGTTGGAGGCTCAAACCGACCGCAATACGGAAGCGATCCGGGATCTGGACCGGAGAGTCCGCCGTTTGGAACAGCGTCTGGGTCTATGAAACAATGATCAGTAACATCGAACCCTCTTGCCATAATTTCTCTCATTACTGCCCCGCCGATCGGGGATACTAGTAATAAACTCAATGGCAAGGGGGTTTGTCTATGACCGTCGTATCTCTTAAGCCTGAGCTTCGGACTGCAGGCGGCGAGACCGTCAGCATCTATTGCGATGATGATTGGGCAGGGGATGTCTATTTGGTGTACCGGGAAGGTGACCTCTTGACCGGAACGGTACAAATCGACACTGGCAAAGTCAGTGAACGGAACCTCGAATATGTAATGGATGAAGTTCGGACTTATATCAGCCATCTGGCCGCTGCTTTAAACATTACCACTTCATCTGTCGTGATGATGCATGGAGATATCGAGCAAATTCTCGAAATGGAACCGATTGATACGACGGACAACATCAACCATGTCCAACTGGACGGCACCTATGAGCACGACTTGTATGCGGAAGAAACCGATGAGCAATTGCATATGGGGTCATATGATGACAATGACGATGATGCGGAAGAGGATTACCATCTAAGCTTATTTTCTGACGAGGGAGACCACGTCAAATATCACCTGTACGATGATTTTCACAATGTGATCGGGATGGTATCCGTAGACGAGATTGGCGAAACTGTTTCAGGGCGGGTTGATTTTTGGGTGGAGCCGGATAAGGATGAACCGGAAGAAGTGGCGCAAGTGCTCTTTCAAGCTTTTAGGGATGAAGATGTTAATCAAATTTCGTTCACCATGAATTACGAAGACCGGCACATCGCCGACATGTATCTGGAACACAGGGATTATTCCTGAGTCCCAATAGGGTCCCGGAACCATAACAATTCTCCGCAAGGAAGATTTGGTAAATATGGAAGTAAAAGATTTATGACAAAAGTTGACGAAAAATAACAGCTTGTCTATAATGAACCCAAAGACAACCTAATCACTGCGCACACGGTCAGGGTTTCTTAAAACTAGGTGAGTAAGAAACCCGATTGAGAGCCGAATTTTCCCGGCTGTGCGAACAAAGGTCTTCCCTTACTAACGGATGTGTTGTTCTCCCATACCCGTTCCCTGGAGAATCAGCGCACCTGTTGTTCGGCGAAGGCCTTTTGTTATGCAAACTTTTAAAGAAAAACCCCTTGTCAATGAAAGCAACCTGTTATATACTGTCTCCTAATTGGAGACTTATGTCTCTTCAGAAGAGACAACCAAACGGGGAGTGGGAGAAATGAAACAACAGATTAACATTGGCATGCTGGGGTTGGGAACAGTCGGTTCCGGCGTCTTCCAGGTACTGAAAGAGAATCAGGAAGAATTGGAGAAGCGCAGCGGTTTGCCGATCCTGATCAAATCCATTGTGGTGAGAGAACTGGAAAAGGAACGGTTGGTGGAAGTTCCATCCGAACTGCTGTCAACAGATGCGGCAAGCGTGGTTAACGACCCGGACATTGACATCGTGGTGGAGGTCATGGGGGGGATTGAAGGCACCAAAGATCTCCTGTTGACTGCTTTCCGCAACGGGAAAAGTGTTGTAACTGCCAACAAGGACCTGATTGCGGAACACGGAGATGAGCTGACACTTGAAGCAACCCGAAATGGGTGCGATTTCTTGTATGAGGCAAGTGTAGGCGGAGGGATCCCGATTATCCGGCCGCTCCGCAAAGATCTGGCCGGCAACAGAATTCACGAAGTGATGGGGATTGTCAACGGGACCACCAATTATATTCTCACTCGCATGACACAGTCCGGAATGGCATTCGAAGATGCTTTAAAAGAGGCTCAGGATCTGGGGTATGCGGAGGCCAATCCGGCTTCTGACGTGGAAGGCTGGGACGCAGGCCGCAAGATTGCAATTGTTGCCTCCCTGGCATTTAATTCGAGGGTGAATTTTCCCGATGTGGACACGGAAGGCATCACTTCCATTACGGCAAGGGACATTGAATATGCCAAAGAACTTGGATATGCCATCAAGTTAATCGGATGCGCAAAGGAAACAGATACCGGAAAAATATCGGCACAGGTTTTCCCGGCGCTGGTTCCGTTGGATCATCCCCTGGCATCGGTAAACGGTGCTTACAATGCGATATTTGTCCGCGGGAACGCCATCGGGCAGGCCATGTTCCTTGGGCTGGGGGCCGGTCAAATGCCGACTGCCAGCGCCGTGGTGGGTGATATCGTCGAGGCGGTACGCAATTTCCATGCGGGAACCCGAGGCAAGTTTTTGGTAGACTGTTACCACAAGAAAGAAGTTCAATCCTCACTCGAGAATCATCACCGTTTCTACCTGCGCATGGAAGTGGCCGATCAGGCGGGTGTATTGGGGGCAATCGCAGGAAAAATTGGCCAGCATGACGTGAGCATCCAAACCATGTTCCAGAAATGGGCCGACAACCAAACAGCTGAAATTGTGGTGATTACTCATGAGACCCGTGAAGGGGCGCTGCGTGACGCCCTAAACGAACTCAGTGACATGCCGCATGTCAAAGCAATCAAACAAACCCTTAGAGTAGTGAATTAAACAGATACATTCAAATGATATTTCAGATGGGAATGGTTATGAATGCGAGTTGGATATTTGGGACCACGAGGGACCTTTTCGGAAGAAGCGTCGCTCCGTTACTTTGAAGGGCAAGATGTGGATTATCATATGTATCCTTCCATCCTGGACGTACTGGACGCTGTACAGGAACAGGAGATTGATTTCGGTGTGGTTCCGATTGAGAACTCGATCGAAGGTTCTGTCACCATGACATTGGATGGACTGTCAAAAGACCCCGATCTATTCATCGTCGCCGAGGTCGTTCTCCCTATCGAGCAAAACCTGCTGGCAAACGTTGGCACTCTGGTGTCGGACATCCGGGAGATCTGGTCCCACCCGCAGGCGCTTGCACAATGCCGGGACTTCATAAGAGGACTGGGAGCGAGGGGCAAAGCCTGGGACAGCACAGCTTCGGCCGCAGCGGAAGTTGCTGCTTCCGGGCGTAAGGACGTGGGGGCTATTGGCAACTCTTGGGCGGCAAAAAAATTTGGACTTGTGATTTTGCAATCCAATTTGCAAGATGCCTCCGAGAACCATACAAGGTTTGTTGTGGTGCGGAGAGAAGAGAAAGCGCTTTCGGACGCAGACAAGTCAATGCTGTTGGTAACGCTGAATGAAGAGAGGGCCGGTGCTCTCGTCCATGTATTGAATGTGTTTGCCGCGCTAAACCTTAATTTGACGCGGCTTGAGTCCAGACCGACCCGGAAAAAACTAGGAACCTACCAATTTTTTATCGATGTGGAAGCAGGCTGGCAACACGATCATCTGCAAAAAGCGATTTCCGTAATTGGCACTTTCGGACATCAGGTCCGCGTTCTTGGGAGTTACAGAAAAAGCAAAAAAATTTAAAAAATGTACGTTGACAGATAATTGATTCGGTTACTATAATCTGTTTAACGATTTTATTTCAGTCCAAGAGGGCATCTAGGGTTCCGTCGAACACGAGTCT
>NZ_BDUF01000097.1:19173-48000 GCF_002335525.1 Effusibacillus lacus | reverse complement strand
GGACCGAGCGATGCCGACACCAATCCGTCTATCTTTGGTGTACACCGTAAGGGATAAAAGCCCTTCGGCAGGTCTTGGCAGTCAGTTGATCTACTGGTCTCATCCATGGCAGGAGACAACCCGCCGGGGTGAACAGTACTCCTCTACTGTGCATGCCTGCTTGGGGGCTTTGTTGTTGGAGGATTTAAACTGAATATTTTAGCGATGACAAGGATAAGTAGAATCAAAGCCCTGATGCCAGAGATCCGCCTGTTCGGTGAGAGGGCGGTCATCATCTTTGATTCGAAGCTCACCTTGGAGCTTTGTTTCTGAAACGGCTGCCCCGGACTAGGAAACAACGGGTTGTTCCCGATACAGGACACAAGTCAGATGCGACTTACAGAGTCTGTAATTCGTGAGAATGCAGAGAAACTGGGTGGTACCGCGAGATCTCTCGCCCCAGCACTCGAACGGGTAAATGATCAACCTACCATGCGTTCGGGTGTTATGGCGAGAGATTTTTATTATGCAATTAAGACAGACAATTCAGACAAAGGAGAGGTAAGCATGACAGAACCGCTAGTCTATCTTGATGGGGAGTATGTACCGAAAAGCAAGGCCGTTGTATCCGTGTTTGATCACGGGTTCCTATACGGGGACGGAATCTTTGAAGGAATTCGCTGCTACTCGGGCAATGTCTTCCGGTTGAAAGAACACATCAAGCGCCTGTACGAATCCGCCAAGTCGATTCTGTTGGAGATTCCGCTGTCACCACAGGAAATGGAAGACGCAGTTGTGGAAACGCTGCGCAAGAATGGTTATGCAAACGCATATATCCGTCTGGTGGTCTCAAGGGGAATGGGTGACCTGGGACTGGATCCCCGCAGCTGCGTAAAACCCTGTGTGATTATCATTGCTGAGCAGCTGAAGCTGTTTCCGCAGGAGTTTTATGAGAAAGGGCTGTCGATCGTGACGGTTGCGACCCGCCGCAACGTGCCGGATGCGCTGAACCCGAAGATCAAGTCGCTCAACTATCTTAACAACGTGCTCGTGAAGCTGGAAGCTCAACGGGCGGGCGTCATGGAAGCACTGATGTTAAACCATGAAGGTTATGTGTGCGAAGGGTCCGGTGACAACGTGTTTCTTGTGAAAGACGGGAAAGTCATGACCCCGCCCACATACCTTGGAGCTCTGGAAGGCATTACACGAAACGCCATCATTGATATCTGCAACCGTCTTGGAATTCCGTGTGAAGAGAAGGTGTTCACCCGACATGATGTATATGTGGCTGATGAAGTGTTCCTAACAGGTACTGCCGCAGAATTGATTCCGGTTATAGATGTGGATTCCCGAGTTATCGGAGAGGGCAAACCCGGCCCCATGACGGAGATGCTGATCAAGGAGTTTCGAAAGATTACGGTGCAAGAGGGGACGAAAATCCCGGAACTGGTTTCCAAAGCTGTGTAAGGCTTTAATAAGTTTTATTGAATCAATTCAGAATGAGAGAGGTGGAGAGAACCATGACTCCTCAGGCAGCGACAACAGCTCCTGAACAACAAACAGTGCCGATCCAAATGACGGGTGCGCAAATGGTTGTAGAATGCTTGAAAAGATTGGGGGTCCATACGATTTTCGGGTATCCGGGCGGAGCGATCCTCCCGATCTATGATGCGTTGTATGAATCGGGTATTGACCACGTATTGGTCCGCCACGAACAGGCGGCCATTCACGGGGCGGAAGGATTTGCACGGGCAACGGGCAAGGTCGGGGTGGTAATGGCCACGTCCGGGCCGGGAGCCACCAATCTGGTGACGGGGATTACCGACGCTTACATGGATTCGACTCCGGTTGTGATCATTACCGGGCAGGTGCCGAGCTACATGATTGGGCGGGACGCTTTCCAGGAAGCGGATGTGTTCGGCATTACAATGCCGATCACCAAGCATAATTACCAGGTACGCGATGCAGCCGATCTCCCGCGGATTCTCGCGGAGGCTTTCCATATTGCCGGTACGGGACGTCCGGGCCCGGTGCTGGTCGATATTCCAAAAGATGTATCGAATCAGGTTGCACCGTTTGTTTTTCCGGAAAAAATTTCTATTCGAGGCTACAACCCCTCTACCGAACCGAGTCCGTTGCAAATCGAACGGGTATGTGCGGCGATAGCAAAGGCAAAACGCCCGCTGCTTTACATCGGAGGAGGAATTATTAGTGCGGACGCTTCCGAGCAGATTCGGGCTTTTGCGCGGCAGACCGGAATCCCTGTGGTTTCGACACTGATGGGGCTGGGTGCTTTTCCGCCGTCCGATCCGTTATTTGTCGGAATGTTGGGCATGCATGGAACTTACGCGGCCAATATGGCAGTTTACCACTGCGACCTGTTGATCGCGTGCGGCGTCCGGTTTGACGACCGGGTGACGGGCAAGCTGGAACGGTTTTCGCCCCATTCGCAAAAGGTTCATATTGACATCGATCCGGCTGAAATCGGCAAGAACGTGAAGATTGACTATCCGATTGTGGCTGACGTGAAAAAGGCGTTAGATGCCCTGTTGGCAAAAGCTCCCCACGCAAACTGTGACGAATGGGTATATGACGTCCAGGTCTGGTGCCGGGAATATCCTTTGTCATACGAGAACAGTTCGAAGGAATTAAAACCCCAATACGTAATCGATTTGCTGGACCGTATGACCAACAGTGAAGCGATTGTTACAACGGAAGTGGGCCAGCACCAAATGTGGGCCGCCCATTTTTACCGGGCAAAAGAACCGCGTACTTTCATTACTTCGGGGGGACTTGGCACCATGGGGTACGGTTTCCCGGCGGCGATCGGCGCACAGCTTGCCAAACCGGATGCGACTGTCGTCTGCGTTGCCGGGGACGCTTCCCTGCAAATGAATATCCAGGAATTCCAGACAATTGCGGAGCGCCATATTCCGGTCAAAGTGTTTGTCATCAACAACGGGTTTCTCGGTATGGTTCGCCAGTGGCAGGAAATGTTCCACGGGAACCGCCTGTCTGAATCGAAGATTTCGGCTCCCGATTTCAAACGGGTTGCGGAAGCGTTCAATGTAAAGGGACTTCGAGCCGAAACTCCGGAGGAAGCGGAGAAGGCAATTGCGGAAGCGTTGGCTTATCCCGGTCCGGTTGTTGTGGACTTCCTGGTCGAAGAAACGGAGAAAGTTTTCCCGATGGTTCCGCCCGGCAAAGGAAACGACGAAATGATCGTTAAGGGGTGGGAAAAATGAGGCATACCCTGTCCGTACTTGTCAATGACCAACCGGGTGTTCTTACTCGGGTAGCGGGGTTGTTCTCCAGACGCGGGTTCAACATTGACAGCCTTACCGTTGGACCGGCGGAAGAACAGGGCTTGTCACGAATGACCATTACCATGCTCGGGGACGAGGCCACGTTGGAGCAGGTCATGAAGCAGCTGCACAAGCTGATCGATGTGATAAAAGTGCAGGATATCACAAACGAACCGATGGTGGAACGGGAACTGCTGCTGATCAAGATTGCGGCCAACCCCACGGTTCGGGCGGAAGTCACCGGCATTGTGGAACCGTTCCGTGCTTCTGTCGTCGATGTGGGACGGAATTCGATGATCATCCAGGCTACCGGAAACCGGGAGAAAAACGATGCGTTGATCGAATTGCTGCGCCCATACGGAATCAAAGAAATAGCAAGAACAGGCACTACAGCATTGGTTCGAAGCCAGCTGGCAAAAATCAAAGTTTGATTGACTCAGACAAATACAAAATGGGAGAGGGATTCTGCGATGAAAATGTACTATGACCATGATGCGGATTTGAGTTTATTGGGAGGAAAAACTGTCGCAATCGTTGGATACGGTTCGCAAGGCCATGCGCAAGCGCAGAACCTTCGGGACTCGGGCGTCAAAGTTGTGGTGGCGGGACGTCCGGGAAGGTCCTGGACACAGGCGGAACAAGATGGGTTCGAAGTGATGACGGTCGCCGATGCGGCGAAAGTGGCTGACATTATCCAGATCCTGATGCCGGATGAACGGCAGGGTCAAGTGTACAGGGAAGAAATTGCCCCCAATCTGAGAGCCGGACAAATGTTGCTGTTCTCTCACGGATTTAACATCCACTTTGGACAGATTGCCCCTCCGGCGGATGTGGATGTGGCAATGGTGGCACCCAAGAGCCCGGGACACCTGGTTCGACGGGTTTATACCCAAGGCGGGGGAGTTCCCGGATTGGTGGCCGTTCACCAGAACGCCACAGGGAAAGCAAAAGAAATCGCCCTTGCTTATGCAAAGGGTATCGGTTGCACACGTGCCGGCGTGTTTGAAACATCTTTCCGGGAAGAAACGGAAACCGATTTGTTCGGAGAACAGGCAGTGCTTTGCGGGGGTGCAACCGCTTTGGTGAAAGCCGGTTTCGAAACACTCGTGGAAGCGGGCTACAGTCCGGAAATCGCTTATTTCGAATGCTTGCACGAGTTAAAGTTGATCGTAGATCTCATGTATGAGGGCGGTTTGTCAAGAATGCGCTACTCCATCTCTGACACGGCGGAGTTTGGCGACTACATGACGGGACCCAGAATAGTCACCGAGGAAACGAAAAAAGAAATGCGTAAAGTTCTGGAAGAAATCCAGCGCGGTGAATTTGCGAAGAAGTGGATTCTTGAAAACCAGGCGGGGCGTCCTTCCTACAATGCGATCAAGCAGCAGGAAGCGGAGCATCCGATTGAGCAAGTGGGCGCCAGATTGCGCGAAATGATGTCTTGGATCAAAAAATAAAATTCGTTTGGGAGGGAGTTACATGCGCAAGATTGATGTGTTTGACACCACTTTGCGAGATGGGGAGCAGTCCCCGGGTGTAAGCTTGACGCAAGAGGAAAAATTGGAGATTGCCCGGCAGCTTGCTCGACTTGGTGTCGACATCATTGAGGCTGGATTTGCGGCTTCCTCCAAGGGAGATTTTGAAGCGGTCAAGCGGATTGCCAACGAGGTTCGCGGAGTCAGTATTTGTTCTTTGTCCCGTTCCGTCCAAAGCGACATTGAACAGGCATGGGAAGCGCTGAAGGGGGCGGAACATCCCCGGATTCACGTCTTCCTGGCAACGTCGCCGATCCATATGCAGTACAAATTGAGGATGACGCCGGAACAGGTGCTGGAACAAACGGATGCGGCCGTCCGTTTGGCGCGCAAGTTTGTTTCGGATGTGGAGTTTTCGGCGGAGGACGCAGGGCGTTCCGAACCGGATTTCCTGGTAAAGGTGGCTGAAGTTGCTGCCAAGGCGGGAGCCACTGTATTTAACGTTCCGGATACGGTAGGCTATTTGACTCCTGCCGAGTATGCCAATTTGTTCCGCTATATTCGTGAAAACGCAAAAGGAATCGAGAATCTGAAACTGTCCGCCCATTGTCATGACGACCTTGGCCTGGCAGCCGCCAACACTTTGGCGGCAATCGAGGCGGGCATTGACCAGGTTGAGGGCACCATCAACGGGATTGGGGAGCGGGCAGGCAATGTGGCGCTGGAGGAAGTAGCTTTGGCGCTTGAAACCCGCAGAAACATCTATCAGGCTACATTTGGATTTGATCTGTCACAAATCGCCCGCACCAGCCGTTTGGTTTCCAAGCTGACCGGTATGGTGGTACAGCCCAACAAGGCGATTGTAGGCGCCAATGCGTTTGCGCACGAGTCGGGCATTCACCAGGACGGCATGCTCAAGGAGAAGTCCACTTACGAAATCATCCGGCCGGAAACGGTCGGCATGGCGGATACCAAGCTGGTGTTGGGGAAACATTCGGGACGCCACGCTTTCAAGGATCATATCACTTCTCTTGGCTACGAACTGGACGGAGAAGCGCTGAATGTCGTGTTCAGGAAATTCAAGGAGCTTTGTGACAAGAAAAAATATGTTACAGACGAAGATATCCTCTCTCTGCTTCTGGAGTATGAAGTTGACTCCTCAAAGGTCGCTTACCGTCTGGAATATATGCAGGTGTCATGTGGAACCCAGGGAATTCCGACCGCAACCATAGGGTTGGTGGACGATGAACAGGGATTGCTGCAGGAGGCGGCAGTCGGAAACGGAGCGTTTGACGCAATCTCCAATGCGATTGACCGGATTACCGGCGAGCAGGTGGAACTGCTCCATTACCAAATCGATTCTGTAACCGGCGGGCATGACGCTTTGGCAGAAGTTCGGATACAGCTTCGCCAAGGAGAGATTGTTGCAAACGGCAGGGCTGTTTCTACCGACACACTCGAAGCAGGTGCCCGAGCCTATATCGACGCAATCAATCGAATCATTATGAAGCGGATGGATACTTTTGGTCGTGAGTACCGGCGCTTGAAGGAGCAGGTGAACTTGCATGCCTAAAAAAATCGCGCTGCTTCCGGGGGACGGGATCGGACCCGAGATCATGGCGGAAGCGGTTAAAGTCCTGGAAGCTGTCGGCAAAGAGTTTTCCAGGGAGTTTACTTTTCAATCCCTGCCCATCGGGGGAACAGCGATTGATGAGTTTGGAGACCCCCTGCCGCCTCAAACCCTGCAAGGTTTGAAAGAATCTGACGCAGTGCTGCTGGCTGCCGTAGGCGGTCCAAAGTGGGATCAGAATCCGGGGAATCTGCGTCCTGAGGCCGGTTTGCTGAGAATGCGCAAAGAGTTAGGGGTCTTTGCAAACCTGCGGCCCGTGAAGGCATATGAACCGCTGCTGCACGCTTCCACCTTGAAGGAGGAAGTTCTGGCAGAAGTGGACCTGCTGATTGTTCGTGAGTTGACAGGCGGCATCTATTTTGGAGACAAGTCGAGGAAGCCGCACGTCAGCGGGGAACAGGCAACTGATACTCTGGTTTATACAACAGAAGAAATTGAACGGATTGTACGAATGGCATTTGTTATTGCCAGAAACAGAAAAAAGCTTCTGCATTCGGTCGATAAAGCCAACGTGTTGGAATCATCCCGGCTCTGGCGGGAAACGGTGAACCAGGTTGCCAAAGATTACCCGGATGTACAGTGTGAGCATATCCTGGTGGACAATTGTGCCATGCAGTTGATCCGCAATCCGCGCCAGTTTGACGTATTGGTTACCGAGAACATGTTTGGAGACATCTTGTCGGATGAAGCGGCCATGCTGACAGGATCGATCGGCATGCTGCCCTCTGCCAGCCTTGGGGCACAAGTCGGTCTGTATGAACCGATTCACGGTTCAGCACCGGACATTGCAGGGAAGGGGATCGCCAATCCCTTGGGAATCATTCTGTCAGCGGCAATGATGCTCCGCCATTCCTTCGGGTGGGAACAGGAAGCTGCCATAATTGAACAGTCGGTTCAAGAGGTTCTCGCAAAGGGTGCTCGGACTGCTGATCTGGCCGGTCCCCAAGACACCAAAGTATCAACATCTGAGATGGGAGACCTGATCGTACAGGCGATTGGCTGCAGAATTCCGTCCTGATCTTGGGCGTTGCCTACGGGCAACGCTTTTTCTCTACCAAAATGGGGTCATTAAAATAGGACTTGAGTAACTGGAGACCGGAAGAAAATTTTGATAACTTAAAACTGTCTCCTTTAATCTCAAAGTAAAGGCTGGAAATCAGCATGCAGCGGAGGGAGCATTACAGGATTCCACTGAACGCCTTTTGTTCGCTTCAACTAAGAAAGCTTGGCAACCGGTATATGCCTATCGGAAAACAGTTTGAAGTCGTATTGAGAAACATCTCCGGAGGAGGACTCTGTTTTGTTTCGGAACGTGACATTCCTGTCAGTGAAGAATTGATCTGGAAATTTGATGTGAACTTACCTGAACAACAGTTACAGGTTTATGGCCAACTGGTATGGAAAAAATCGACATCCGATCAATTCCAATATGGTGTCAAGTTCGTCTTTTTCACTGACAGGGAGCAACGGGAACTGATGTCGAAACTCTACCAGCTTCAAATTCGAAGCCGGAACCAAAAGAACATGAACTCCGATGAAAAACCTAATTGCCGGACATGACCTGCTTTTAATGCAGGATTTTTTATTGACTAACTGACATGAAATAGGTATACTGAGATTTGTCTTTTTAGTATAAAATATTCATAATTCATATAAACGGTAATTCTTCTTATCCAGAGAGGCGGAGGGACAGGCCCAATGAAGCCCGGCAACCGGTTCGTCTGAAGCAATCGCTTTAGACGGGCGGCATGGTGCCAATTCCTTCAGGTATCCGAATACCTGACAGATGAGAAGGGACATTCGAAATGAAAGCCCTTTTTCAGTCTGTAGAAAAAGGGTTTTTTCTATGACGGCAAACTTCAGAGCGGAAATGGGGGTGTTACGTATGATCCAATTACAGGATTTGCATAAACACTATATCGTCGGAAAATCGGAGGTACCCGCGCTGAGCGGCATTCACCTGTCGATTGGGAAAGGAGAAATATTCGGGGTCATCGGTCATTCCGGTGCCGGTAAAAGTACGCTGATCCGCTGCATGAATCTGTTGGAACAACCTACTTCCGGGCGGGTGATTGTGGATGGAGTTGACCTTACATCGCTTACTGCCAGGGAACTGCAGGAGAAACGCCGGAGAATCGGAATGATCTTCCAACATTTCAATTTGCTGTCTTCCGCCACGGTGGGTGAAAACATTGCGTTCCCTCTGCAATTGGCCAGACGTCCAAAAGCGGATATTGAGCGCAAGGTAGCGGAACTGTTAAAGCTTGTAGGATTGGAGCAGCATCGGGACAAGTATCCAGCCCAACTGTCAGGCGGTCAGAAGCAGCGGGTGGGCATTGCCAGGGCACTGGCCAATGATCCTGCCGTGCTGCTTTGCGATGAAGCTACGTCAGCGCTGGATCCGCAAACTACCAATTCGATTCTGGCCTTGCTGCGGGACATAAATCGCCAGTTGGGCATCACAATCGTGCTGATCACGCATGAAATGCATGTGATCCGTTCTATTTGCGACCGGGTGGCTGTCATTGACGGGGGACAAATAGTCGAGACCGGACCTGTGGCAGATGTGTTCTTAAGGCCTCAGCACCCCACCACAAAGGAATTTGTGGAGCAAGTGGCCGATTCGATGGAATTGCAGGAAACGGTGGCCCACGAGAAAGCGGTTGGAGACCGGACGATTGTTCGGATCACGTTCCTTGGGGAACAAACTTATCAACCGGTCTTGTTCGAAACCATGATGGAAACCGGGGCTTCTTTCAATATCCTGCAGGGCACCATTTCCCGCATGAAAGACACACCTTACGGACAGCTGGTGGTTGAACTGGACGGCAAGAAAGAGCAGATTGTGAACACGGTGACTGCGCTTCGGAACCGTGGACTCGAAGTGGAGGTGATCTGAATTGGAAATCAGCTTTGTGAACCTCGAATGGGCGGAAATTGGAATGGCGACGATAGACACGCTCATTATGCTGGGCCTGTCCGCATTGTTTACCGTTATCATCGGTCTTCCGGTGGGAGTGTTGTTGTTCCTGACTTCCAAAGGACAGTTATTGGAAAACCGGCTGTTCTACGCAACCGCTTCCTTTGTGGTCAATATCCTGCGGTCCGTACCGTTTATCATTCTGATGATTCTGTTGATTCCTTTTACCAAGCTGATTGTCGGGACATCCCTCGGGATCCAGGGTTCGATTCCACCGCTTGTGATTGGCGCGGCCCCATTTTTCGCAAGGCTTGTGGAAACTTCTTTGCGGGAAGTGGACAAGGGAGTCATCGAAGCAGCCCAATCGATGGGGGCAACCCACTGGCAAATCATTTCAAGGGTTCTGCTGCCTGAATCCCGTCCCGGACTGATCGCCGGCATTACAATTACGACTGTGGCATTGGTGTCATATACCGCAATGTCAGGCGTTATCGGCGGGGGCGGTTTGGGGGATCTGGCCATACGGTATGGCTATCAGCGCTTTCAAACAGATGTCATGTTGGTAACGGTCGCCATACTGATCGTCCTGGTGCAAATTCTGCAGTCCATCGGCGATTGGCTGGTTCTCCGTTTCAGCCGGAAATAATTCCAGACGGTATATATGATGTACTCGCGGGTGTCCCCGATTTTGGGAATGTTCGCGGGGATTCATATAAACAAAAATGAAAGCATCAAACACGGAAAGGGGAATTTTAAACTATGAAAAAATGGCTTGTACCACTACTCTCCCTTACACTTGCGTTCTCGCTGTCCGCATGCGGCAAGAAAGAAAACGCAGAGACTCCGGCACCGGCTGCTGGCGGCGATAAGAAGGAAGTAACCCTGAAAGTCGGGGCAACCGCAGTTCCGCACGCAGAAATCCTGAAGTTTGTTGCACCCAAGCTGAAAGAGCAAGGGGTTACCCTCGAAGTGAAAGAGTTCAATGACTATGTTCAGCCGAACATACAGGTATTTGAAAAGCAATTGGATGCAAACTTCTTCCAGCACGTTCCGTACCTCGAACAAGAGAATAAGGATCGCAAAATGAACCTGGTCAAGGTAACCGGGGTTCATATTGAACCGTTTGGCATCTACTCCCAGAAGATCAAGAAACTTGAGGAGTTGAAAGATGGCGCGACAGTTGCAATTCCCAACGATCCGACAAACGGTGGACGCGCGCTTGCCTTGCTTGCAAAAAACAATCTGATCAAACTGAAAGATGGCGTAGGTATCAAAGGAACTGTGAAAGACATCGTGGAAAACAAGAAAAACCTGAAGATTAAAGAAGTGGAGGCCGCGATGCTCCCGCGTGTACTCGGTGAAGTCGATCTGGCATTGATCAACACAAACTTTGCCCTGCAAGCCAAGCTGGTTCCGACCAAAGACGCTCTGGCAATTGAAGACAAGGAATCGCCGTACGTGAACATCCTGGTTGCACGTCCTGACAACAAAGATTCGGAAGCGATCCAGAAATTGGCCAAAGCGTTGAACACACCGGAAGTGAAGAAGTTCATTGAAGACAAGTATCAAGGTGCGGTTGTACCTGCATTCTAATTGCAGAAACATATTCTGATCTAGAAAAAGGGATCGGTGGAAACCGGTCCTTTTTTCGTCTTGACGAACTGCTGACCGGTGTCTTGTTCAACCTGCCAGGGTCCCTGCCCAACAGGCAGCAATACTGGTCAACAAGGTCAACAAAATATACCACAAGGTTTGTATCCGGTCCTGTTTAAGCCACATGGATACCGCTTCATAACTGAAAGAGGAAAAAGTCGTGAAGGCGCCCAGAACACCAATGGCCAAGAATTCCCATTGGAGATGGCTCAATCGGGTGACGGAAAGCCAGCCAAGCAAGAACGATCCAAAGAAGTTTACCGCAAAGGTGCCGACCGGCCAACGCAAGGGAAACAGTTTGACAAGCCGTTGGCCGATCTGCCAGCGGGCAACAGCCCCAAGCGCTCCTCCTGCCGCAACCAATATCCAAGTCATGCAGCATCACCTGTCTTTGTCCGAAATTTTGCTTGAAATGTTCGTATGGCTCTAATTCCCCAATAACAAGCTGCCAGACTGACTGCCAAGCTGGCAAAGCAGTAGGAGAGCGCAAGCAGGACTTGCCCCGCCCGGACCATCTGAATCAATTCCAGAGAAAAGGTGGAGAAAGTGGTGAAACCGCCGAGCAGGCCTGTGCCGAGGCCTAACCGGAGGTGATGGTCCGTTAGTCTTTCTCCGGTTGCTTGGAAGAGTAGACCTATCAAAAAACAGCCGATGACATTCGCGAGAAAAGTCGGCCAAGGAAACAATGGGACGTTGTCTATAGGAAATACCAGCGCAAGGACGTAACGGGCAAGCGATCCGACAGCGCCGCCGGCCGCGACAGCGATAAAATTCATTGAGATCACCCGGAGTCATTTTTATTCATTATAGCTCAGAATTTGGTTGAGTGCCTATTTTTGCCTTATTCATGGCAAATGTCCTTAGGGCGCATATACTGCAAGTGACATTCAACCAGAGGAGGACGAATGGATTGAAGGTACACAATGTCCAGAAGGGTGACACTCTTTGGAAAATTGCGAAAATGTACGGCGTTCCGTTGGCACAAGTGATTGCCGCCAATCCGCAAATTGCCGATCCTGACAAGATCGATGTGGGAATGAAAGTCAACGTGCCTGTTGCGACTGAAGGGATAGTTACAAGCGATATTCCAACGCCGGAGGGAATGAATGTGGAGAAATATGTGGTGCAAAGCGGAGATACGTTATGGAAGATTGCCAAGAAAACAGGGCATTCCTTGGCAAGCATTATTGCCGCCAACCCCCAAATTGCAAATCCGGACATGATTATGCCCGGGCAAGTGATCAATATTCCGGTTCACGGCATGGACAGCGTTCTAATGGGACCGGGCATGCACACCAAAGAAATGATGACGATGCCAAAAGCCAAAATGACCGAAGTCAAGCCGATCGTGACAGCCCCCATACCCCAACCGGCACCTGCACCGATTCCGGTCGAGGGCCCCGATTACCACTATCATTTGATGATGCTGGAGTACCATCCGCAATATTTCATGCAACCGCCTGTCAAGGTGGAAATCAAACAACCACCCAAACCCAAAATGAAACCCATGGAAAAGCCGGTCATGACCAAGCCTTGCATGAAGGTCCCTTGTCCTCCCGTATACTACAATCCTTGCCCGCCGGGAACCTATCCGTTTCTGATGGATGAATGCGGCAATCTGTACCCGTATCCGATGTATCCTCATGGCATGCCGTATCATCACAGTCCCATGCATCATCACGGTCATATGTACTATGGTCCCGCGCACCATATGATGCCGGGTGTACGGGATGACGGGTATCTCCAATCTGTCAGGGAATGGCAAGCTGCAAGCCCTGCCCTACCAAAGCCCATGAGAGGGGAAGACGGACCTGAAGCACATGAATGACACATTTGGTGGGGGTAGCTTTGGCATTCACCAAGTACAAGCAAAGTACTTGGTGAATGCCAAGTTTTCTTTATAGGAAGATGGTACTGGAAATGAGAAATGTTTCCGGGTAGACTTGGACTAAAGAATTCAGAAAGGAGTTGGATGAGTATGGAAGCACGGAAAGTGGTGAGGGTGAAAGCGGGCGAGTTCAGTCCCTCTTACGGGATTGTGCTGAGGGAGACAAATGGCAGTCTTGTTTGCAGGCTGTCCGGAGATCATTTTACCAAGGGGCCTGTCGAGATATCGGAGAATCAAACAGAGCAGGTGGAAGATCTCAGAGCAGGGGTCGCTTTTTTTACCATTGAAAATTTGGTCTGGTGGATCCGGCACAAAATTGCCGAAGCGAAGGCAAACGGGGTTGTCGTGGGGGTATCGGGGGGGATCGACAGCGCGGTTGTGTCCGCTCTCTGCAAGAAGGCCTTTCCAGAGCGGTCGCTTGGTTTGATCATGCCCTGCAACAGCATCCAGGAAGACAGGATGTATGCGGAAGAAGTGTGCAATGCGATTGGGCTGGATTATAAAGTGATGGATCTGTCCGATACATACAATGTACTTATAAAAACCGCCCGGTCAGCCGGGCTTGTGGACGAAGATTCACATCCGCTGGTAGGAGGCAATTTGAAAGCCCGGCTGCGCATGTCGACCCTCTATCTGGCGGCGCAAGAGCGGGGATATCTGGTGGTTGGAACGGACAATGCCCCGGAGAGTGTAACCGGCTACTTTACCAAATACGGGGATGGAGGAGTGGACATCCTGCCCATCAGTTCCCTATTGAAACGGCAAGTACGGGAGTTGGCCCGGTATCTTGGCATTCCGGCAGCGGTTATCAGCAAACCGCCCTCGGCAGGTCTTTACGAAGGACAAACGGATGAATCGGAAATGGGCCTTCGTTATGATGACATCGATGATTATATCGCGGGATTGGAAGTGCCAGCCGGAGTAAAGCAAAAGATACAGGAGATGGAAGCACGCAGTCAACATAAACGGGAGATGCCACCATCCGCTCCGAAGGAAATGAATGCTTTGTTTGTTAAGTAGCAAGAAGGGGTCCCTTTGTAGGGGATCCCTTTTTATATTCTTTTTTGCACATTTGCGCATACTACAAAAAAACTTCATTCCCATATAAAGGATGATATGGTTTGCTCATCCGCAGGAAAAGCATCCTTAAAGAAAATAAAGTTCTGCAGCAAAGGTTTGAACAGACTACCGAAAATTACAAGGGCAAGTCGTTTTCCGGTTCCCTGGAACAAGACCTGATAACGATTCGAACCCTATTTGGGCAAAGCGATGATGTGATCATCCGCGAATTTCAAATGACCCAACCAACAAATCGACGTGCAGCCATTGTTTACATTGATGGACTTGTGGACACGAAGACGGTGAATCATTTCCTTCTAAAACCACTTGTAAACCAGGACAAGGTTTACGGGACGGAAGGCAACGAAGAAAACGATCTGCTTCGGCATATTCCGATCAGTGAAGCCAGGGTCTTAAAAGATATGCAGCAACTTGCGAAAGCGGTGTTATCGGGGGATACGGTCCTGCTTCTTGATGAAGGTGCGTCACCGCTGACGGTGTCAACCAAAGGTTGGGAAAAAAGGGGTGTGGAGGAGCCGAGAACGGAGTCGGTCGTACGCGGCCCCCGCGACGGGTTTACAGAGACTCTGAGAATCAACACGGCACTAATCAGGCGGCGGTTAAAAGATCCCAACCTTCGTATTAATGGAATCAAGGTTGGGGAACGCACCGATACTGACGTCGCCCTTCTGTTTATTGACGGGATTGCAAAGCCTGCTATTGTCCAAAAAGTTCGGGAACGAATCCAACAAATCAAAATTGACGGTGTATTGGAAAGCGGTTATATTGAACAATTCATTGAAGATTCCCATTGGTCCCCTTTTCCTCAAATTCAGAACACGGAAAGACCCGACAAGATGACGGCCGCCCTTCTGGAAGGGAAAGTGGGAATCCTGGTCGACGGTTCGCCGTTTGGCATGATCGCACCCGCCACTTTTTCCCAGTTTTATACCAGTCCGGAAGATTACTATGAGAGATTCCTGATCGCCACACTCATACGTTTTATCCGGGTACTCTCCATGTTTATGGCCTTGCTGCTACCGTCGCTCTATATTGCTTTATCGTCGTTCCACCCGGAGATGATCCCATCCAAATTGGTAATAGCCATGGCGGCCGGGCGGGCGACCGTTCCGTTCGCATCCATAGTGGAAGCGTTTCTGATGGAAATCACGATGGAAATTTTGCGGGAAGCGAGTGTAAGGTTGCCTGGACCCATTGGTCCGACCATCGGCATAGTGGGAGCCCTGGTGGTAGGGGAGTCGGCTGTACGGGCAGGGATTGTGAGCCCGGTAATGGTTATTATCGTTGCCCTTACTACGATCGGTTCCTTTGCATCCCCGAGCTACAGTGCGTCGATTGCGCTGCGCATGTTGCGGTTTCCGCTGATGATTTTTGCAGGAACGATGGGCCTGTACGGAATTATGTTGTTCGTGATTGCCATCACCGTGCATCTTTGCAGTCTTGAATCGTTTGGCATACCATATTTGGCACCCATGGCGCCGCGGCGTTTTGTCGGATGGAAAGATACCTTTTACCGCAGTCCCTTGTATCGGATGCTCAAACGGCCTCCAACAAACATGCCTCAGGATACTGAACGGGTGAATCCTTCTTCTGCCCAAGGGATCAAGAAAGGAGACAGCCATGACCAAGCCGACGCTTCCGATCATAACTGACCGAATTACACAAAGCCAGTCCATGTCCCTGATTACCAGTACCGTTATTGGCGTGAGTGTCTTGACACTTCCGCGGATGTCGACTGAAATTGCAAACCAGCAGGGGTGGATCCCTATTTTTATTGGATTTCTCCTGGCAATGGCAGCGGTGTGGGTGGTGACCCTTCTCAGCGTCCGTATGAACGGGCAGTCTTTTGCCAATTTTGTGGCGCGTACGTTAGGTCCGAAAAAATACCCGGTATTGGGCAAGGTGCTGGGAATCCCCCTTCTTTTGGCTTACGTGGGGTATTGGCTGATAGTGACTGCCCTGGTTGCGCGTACATTCGGTGAGGTTGTGGTTACCGCGGTTTTGCTGGAGACTCCGCTCGAGGTGATCGTGGGAAGCATGTTGGCGCTGACGCTGTACCTTTGCTTGAGCAAAGACAAAGTGGTCTTTCGAGTCAATGAATTCTTGCTTCCTCTGATGGTTGCACCGTTGTTGATTCTGGGTGTGATGGCATTTCAGAAAGCGAATTTCACCCGTTTGATGCCGGTGTTCCCTTTGGAGACCAAGGGGATTCTGCAGACGGTGGCTGGCACTGCACTCGCTTTTCAAGGGTACGAGATCATTCTGCAATTTGCTTCCCGCTACGACGAGAAAGTCAAATATGTAAGAGCCAACATGCTGGGCATGGGATTCGTTGGTCTGGTGTATGTCTTGATCGTCATAGCCGGTATCGTCACCTTCGGACATGAAGAACTGCAACGATTGACATGGCCCACTCTTGAATTGGTCAAATCGGTCAATGTGCCCGGGTTGGTCTTGGAAAGAGCGGAAGCGGTGTTTATCGGGGTTTGGGTGGCGGCTGTTTTTACTACTGCAGGGAATTGCTTCTATGCAGGCACACGTCTCTTATGCGATACATTCGGAATTCGCAAACCGCAATACGTCGCAATCGGGTTGGTGCCTGTCCTGTATTTGGTCGCCATGAATCCCAGAAACCAGTTCGATCTGTTCGCCGCATTAAATCGGACTTCTTTTGCCGGGATTTTGCTGGCAGTGGTCATCCCCGTCGCTTTGCTGGGGTTGTCATTTTTCAGGAACAGTGGGACCGATGCAAAATGAGACGTCTACTTGCAATCGTTCTGTGCAGTCTGTTGATCGTTTCCTCCCTCACAGGTTGTTGGGACCGGAGAGAACTGGAACAAAGGGCCTCAGTGGTTGCATTTGCAGTGGACAAAAATCAAGAAGATCCGAACCTCGTGGATGTGGCAATCCAGGTTCCGATTCCCATCAGGATCGTGGGGGCCGGAGGCGGTGGCGGTGGTGAAGGAGGCAAAGAGGCAGTCCGGATTCTGACCGGTTCCGGCCGCTCGGTACTGGCGGCATTTCAGAACATCGAGAGGAGTCTAAATCAGCAATTGTTTTACGGACATACCCGTATTGTGGTGGTCAGCAGCGAGGTGGCCAAAACGGACATTGAGGATTTTGTCGACGTCTTGCGGCGATCCCCGCAGGTCCGGCGTTTGTTGTGGCCGGTAGTGGTTCCCGGGAGGGCAGCAGAACTTCTCTATAAGGATCCCAAGCTGGAACAGATTCCCATGATGTTCATCAAAGAGATGTTGGAATCGGGTGCCAGGGACAAACGGATTCCGGATGTTACACTGGGGGATTTTTTCATATCCATGTCCGACACTTCCATCCAACCCATGATGCACATGGTGGCTCCCACCCAAAAAGGAATGAAGTGGATCGGCATGGCCGTGTTCCGGGACGGCAAAATGGTGGGGAATCTAAAAGAACCGCACGTTTGGGCCTATATGAATATGGGAAAAGAACAGCCTGGCGGTGATGTTGTGATAGCATGCTTTGACAGTAAGGATCGAGATCTGACGTTTCATCCCCGGCGAGTGTCTTCGAAGGTAAAGGTGGAGGAAAAAAACGGCGAAATCCGCGCACTCTACGATGTCAAAATGGAAGGTGACATCTTTGAATCGGAATGCAATGTGGATTTCAACAATGAGGCTGTGATCAACAAGGTTCAAAATGCTATTGAGGTAGAATTGGAAAAGCGTGCAAAGGAGATGATCCACCATGTACAAAGGGATCTGGCATCTGATGTTCTGGGGTTGGGATTTGCCGTTCGGGCCTTTCATCCCGAGATTTGGAAAAAAGTGGACTGGGATAAAACATTTCCGAAGGTCAAGATTGATGTGTCCTACCATGTGAAAGTGCGTCGTTTTGGGATGACCATGGGCAAGCAAGAGTAGGGGGAACCTCCCGTCAGATCCGTCGATAACCTTTGACCGATTTTTGTACCCTGTGCTAGACTGAAGAGTGGAATTTTTCTCAAGTCGAGGTGCAGATTCATGGCAGGACATTCCAAATGGAAAAACATTCAACATAGAAAAGGCAAACAGGATGCGCTGAGGGGGAAGCTGTTTACCAAGATCTCACGGGAAATTTTCAGTGCCGCCCGGTCAGGCGGTGGTAATCCCGATACCAACTTCCGCCTGCGGATGGCAATTGATAAGGCAAGGGAGGCAAACATGCCCTCTGACAATATTCAGCGAACGATTGACAAGGCGCTTGGCAATATTCCCGGGGTCACCTATGAAGAAATGGTTTATGAAGGGTATGGGCCTGGCGGAGTAGCCGTAATGCTGGAATTGCTTACGGACAACCGGAACCGGACCGCAGCGGAGATTCGCCATATCTTCTCCAAACGCGGCGGGAATCTGGGGGAAACGGGATGCGTAGGCTGGATGTTTGAACGAAAAGGAGTATTGACCGTAAATAAAGAAGACAGTTCACTTTCGGAAGACGATCTGATGATGCTGGCCCTGGATGCTGGTGCCCAGGATTTCTCGGCAGAAGACGATCAATACGAGATCACGACGGCACCCGAAGATTTTGCCGCCGTGCAGGAAGCGCTTGTGGGACAGGGCGTGAAGTTTGAAGACGCGACTGTCACCTTCGTTCCGCAGAATACGGTGGAACTTCGCGGAGAAGACGCCAGGAAGATGCTCGAACTCTATGAAGCGTTGGAAGAACACGATGACGTGCAGGCAGTCTATTCCAATTTTGAAATATCGGATGAAGAGCTGGAGAAGATCGGGTAATTCCGGTCATTTTGACCGTTCAAGCAGAGTCTGTAATACTGAAAGGGTAACCGTCGACCGGTTACCCTTCTTTCTTTACCTGCCCCCCGGCAAGTTGATTCTGCTCAGTTTGTCGGTTGGGAGGAAGGGTCCTGGTGGTCGCCTTCCGGTGCGGACGCTTGAGCGGCAATTACCATGAGGCCGGCTCCGACGGCAGCAGCAAGCAAAAACAACGGTATAATGTTCGGATCCATACACTCACCTTCCTCCTCAAGATTTGGTTCATTTTGTTCTCATATATATAGACGTCGCAAAGCTGCAAAAGTTTCAGGGGGTGGTGAGAATTTTTTTAAAAAAATTTTGCCATATCTGGAATTTGCAGAATGCCTGAAAGGTCCATGCTATACTGGAAATAGAAAAAAACGGGAGGTTGCGCCTATGGATCCATTCGACAAGCGCATTCCGGCAACGATTTTGACAGGTGCCCTGGGCAGCGGAAAGACCACTCTGCTGAACCATATTCTAAAGGAAAACCACGGACTGAAAGTCGCCGTCATTGTAAACGAATTTGGTGAAATCTCCATTGACCACCAGTTGGTGGTGGGCACTAAGGAGGAAGTAATGGAGCTTGCCAACGGCTGCATTTGCTGCACGGTCCGTGAAGACCTGCAGCAAGCCATCGAAAAGATCCTCGAACGAAGCGAACAACCGGAATATCTGCTGGTGGAAACTACCGGTCTGGCCGATCCGCGGCCGGTGGCACAGACGTTTTTGATTGATCAACTGTCTGAACGAGTCCGTCTTGATGCCATTGTCACGGTGATTGATGCCGGCAGATTTTCGGAGAATCTGGAACTGAGCGGGACAGCCACTGATCAGATCCTGGCTGGGGACATCCTGCTGCTTAACAAGATCGATTTGGTTACCCCTGAAAAGGTACGAGAAATCAAAGATGAAATCGGAGATTTGAACCCTTCGGCCCGGCTGCTGGAGACGACCAATGCCCGGGTGGACCTGCGCCTGCTGCTGGATGTCGGGATGTTCCAGTTGGAAAGAATGTTCCCACAAGGTGACAAGGATGATCAGGTACTGCTGAAAGACGAATTGGTGCTGCTGGAAGAATGTCCGGATTGCCTGTCAGGAGTGGCACATGAACATATCCACAGCCATTTGCATGATGATGAAATCTCCTCTGTGTCCTTTGTGAGCGACCGCCCCTTCGACTATGACCGGTTGGGCGAATTCATGGGCAATCTGCCGGAAGGAATATTTCGTGGTAAAGGGATTCTCTGGATTGACGGTTACGATGAAAAATTGATCTTTCACCTGGTTGGGGACCGGAGCCAGGCTGTGGCCGACGGGGATTGGGGCAGCATTCCCCGCGAGAACAAACTTGTGTTCATCGGGAAAAGGTTGGACCGGGAAGATATTCTGAGCAGGCTGCAGGGGTGCTTGATCTGAGACTTATGGGGTCGATGCCTGCCTGAAGGGTACAGGATTTTACGTTCATCTAACGAATATTTTATTGAAGGAGGGCGGGCATTATGCGGATTGTGGGAATTGACCCGGGTTACGGCCGGACAGGCTACGGGGTTATCGAACTGACCGGCAACCGGTTGCGCCCGCTGGAATTCGGATTGATTGAAACAAGTACGAAGCTCTCTATGGAAAAACGGTTACTTCAGATCTACGACTCCCTGCTGGAAATCTTTTCCCGCCGCAAGCCGGAATCCCTTGCGCTGGAGGAACTGTTCTTCAGCAGGAACGTAACGACCGGGATCGGGGTCAGTCAGGCAAGAGGCGTCGTTTTGTTGGCTGCGGCCCAAACAGGCTTGCAAGTGGCGGAGTACAAGCCAGTTCAGATCAAACAGTCCATTACGGGCTACGGTAAAGCGGAAAAGCAGCAAATCCAGGAGATGGTGCGCATGTTTCTGGGACTGCAGGATGTGCCGAAGCCGGACGATGTGGCGGATGCTTTGGCAGTTGCCATTACCCATGCCCACATGGTCCCGTACCTTTCCAAATTGGGTCAGCTTTGATTGAGGTGTTGGTGTGATAGCGTTTGTTGAGGGTATCGTGGAAGATGTTGCACATGATCATACAGTAGTAAATGTAAATGGGATCGGATACCGGGTATATGTGTCCGGTACAACGGCATATTCCCTGCAACCGGGTTCCAGGGAGCGATTGTATACTCAGCAGCATGTGCGGGAGGATGCAATCACACTCTACGGTTTTAAAAGCAGAAACGAACGGGACCTGTTTGTGCGGCTGCAGAATGTATCCGGAGTGGGCCCAAAAGCTGCAATGACGATTGTGGGAGCAGCAGAGGTGGATGCTATCGTGGAGGCCATTCAGACAGAGCGGGTGGATTTTTTGAAGCGGCTGCCGGGAATCGGGCAGAAAACGGCCCAAAGATTGATTATCGAGTTGAAAGACAAGCTGGATGATCTTGGCACGCCGGGAATCGGAGGAATTGTCGTTCCTGCGGGAGATAGTCCATTAACAGGGGATTCCGGGTTGTTTGATGCGCTTTTGGCACTGGGCTATAATGAGAAGGAAGCACGGGCGGCTGTTCGCAAGTTGTCGAATGAGGCCGCGGAAGGAGCTTCGCTTGAATCCCTCATAAAGAAAGCTTTGCAACTCTTGGCAAAATAGATCTCTTCTTCAGCGAAACAAGGGATTGGCCTGCAGTGGGGGACTGTTTGCAGCGCAACGCGAGATGGGAGCGGGAAGATGGAAGATCGCATTATATCCGCACAATATATGGGGGAGGACGGAGCGCTTGAATCGCTCCGCCCTCGCTATTTGGAAGAATATATCGGGCAGAAGCAGGTCAAAGAGAACCTGCGGGTGTTCATTCAGGCGGCCAAGATGCGTCAGGAAGCACTGGATCATGTGCTGCTTTACGGACCTCCCGGACTTGGCAAAACAACACTGTCCAACATCATTGCCAACGAATTGGGCGTCAACATCCGTATAACATCCGGTCCCGCGATTGAACGACCGGGTGATCTGGCAGCCATCTTGACGAATCTGCAGCAGGGAGACGTACTGTTTATTGACGAAATCCACCGCCTGCACCGGACTGTGGAGGAGGTGCTTTATCCTGCCATGGAAGATTTCGCCCTGGACATTATCATCGGGAAGGGTCCCAGCGCCCGTTCGGTTCGTTTGGACTTGCCACCCTTTACCTTGGTGGGGGCGACTACCCGCGCGGGTCTTTTGTCCTCACCGTTGAGGGACCGGTTTGGAGTGGTCAGTCATCTGGATTACTATACGGTTGAGGATCTTTGCCGCATTGTGGTCCGGGCAGCTGACATCCTGCAAGTAAAAATCCTGCCGGATGCGGCAGTGGAAATCGCCGGCCGATCCAGGGGCACTCCCCGGGTGGCAAACCGCCTTTTAAAACGTGTGCGGGATTTTGCCCAAGTCCGCGGGGACGGGATCATAACCCGGGATCTTGCGGCAGACGCCCTGAGACAAATTCAAGTCGATCCTTTGGGGTTGGATCAGGTGGATCATAAGCTGCTGCTGTCGATCATGGACAAATTCCAGGGGGGCCCAGTCGGGCTGGATACCATTGCGGCAACTATCGGAGAGGAACCGGATACGATTGAGGACGTATATGAACCTTACCTGCTGCAGATCGGATTTTTGCAGCGAACTCCACGGGGACGTGTGGTAACCAATGGCGCTTATGCACATTTCGGGAGGGTGGCTCCGAATGAATCCGGTAGCTAAAACTTTGCTGGGAATCGGAATTGCATTCATCGTTCTTGCTCTGATCTGGCAAGCAGGCGGCAAATGGCTTGGATACCTGGGTAGATTGCCCGGCGACATTGTGGTAAAGAAAGACAATTTTTCTTTCTATTTTCCCGTCATGACAAGCATTTTGATCAGCGTCGCACTGACTTTGCTGACTCTTTTGTGGAATTATTTCCGCAGATAACGGCCGATACCCCACAAAAACAAGCTTTCCCTCGAAATTTATATCAAGCGAGGTGGAATGGGTGGCGATTCTACCGTTCCGTCGCAAAAAAACGGAAGAGCACTCGGATCTGAACCAATTGATCGACCTGATCCAAAAGGGCGACTCAAGACTGCGGAACAAGTTGCTGGAGGATTATATCCCGTTCGTCGCCAAATGCGCATCCCAGACAACCGGCCGTTATGTGGAGCCCGGAGTTGATGACGAATTCAGCGTCGCCTTGTCTGCGTTCAATGAGGCAATTGACCGATATGACATACAAAAAGGAGCCAGTTTTCTTGGCTTTGCAGAAACGGTAATCAAGCGGCGCCTGATTGATTTTTACCGGTCGCAGTCGGTCCGGAACAAAGATGTCCCATTCAGCGATTTTGACATGGATGACGAGGAAGACCACGTGGTCAACTATGTGGAAGTCCAGAGGTCGCTGGATTTGCATCAACAAAGCATTGAAATCGAAACGCGCCAGGACGAAATTATCCGATTCACGGAATGGTTGGCCGAGTTTGACATTAGTCTTGACGAGCTTGTGGAACTGTCACCCAAGCACGCAGACGCACGGCTGAACGCAATGGAAGTGGCCCGGGTCATTGCCGGTGACAGCGAGTTGAGAAATTACCTTATGGACAAAAAAGCGCTGCCGTTGAAATTGTTAAGTTCCAGAGTCTCTGTCAGCCGAAAAACGGTTGAACGGCAGAGAAAATATATCATAGCCATCACGTTGATTCTGATTGGCGAGTTTGAAATGCTAAAGGGATACATTCAGTAGAGTTTAGAGGGTGGGCAGTCATGCATGAAACAAAAGGAATCATCATGAAAGTAACTGGCTCCCATGCGATTGTAATGACAAAAGACCGGCAGTTTTTGCGGATTCCTGCACAGGCCGGGATGCGTATAGGGCAAGAGGTTGATATGCCAGCCTCGTCCAAGAAGCGATTTGCCGCATGGAATGGGATTGGGCTGCTGGTGGCCTGTCTTGCTCTTGCACTTGGCGTATGGCAGATGAAACCGCTATTTGAGCCAGGTCCGGTTTCGGCATATGTTGCCATTGATATCAATCCAAGCCTGGAACTGGCAGTCGACAAGGAGAAAGAGGTTCTGCAGGTGGTTCCCTTAAACCCTGACGGCGAGGCGTTGGTCAAGGGGCTGCATCTGAAAGGGAAGTCAATTGAATCGGCCGTTACCGATTTGGCAGACGAAGCGGCAAAGCAGGGTTTCCTCAAGCAGGATAGCGAAATTCTTGTCACCGCAACGGATGCGGGGGCTTCCCGGTTAAACATTGAAGATCTGGAACAACAAGTAATGACATCCATGCGCCAAACCCTGCAACAGTCTGGAATTGCCGCCAATGTGGGAGGCGTCCTCGTGTCGCAGGAGATCCGCCAGGAAGCGATGACGGTAGGGCTTTCTCCGGGAAAATACGCACTTTATCTGCAGGCACAAGCCCGTGAAATTCCCGTAACCGTCGAGGAATTGAAGAATCAGTCGGTCTCCGATGTAGCCAAACAGCACGGCAAAGACATGAAAGAAATTATGCAAAGCATGAGTGGCAGCAAAAAATTGGAGGATCTGCTGGCGGAATTGAAAGAGAAGCACCTGAAGGCGATACAGCAAAAGCAAAACAACGGAAACCGGCAGGATAACAAGAAGAACCGTGAGAACGAGAAAGATGAGAACAAAAAAGACGACGACAAGAAAGATGAAGACAAGAAAGACAACGGCAAGGACCAATCAGACAGCCGGCCCGGATGGAAAGGCCGTGAGGACGGCAAACCCGGTTCTGATAATGGCAGGCCAAGAGCGGTGATTCCATTCAAAGACGGGGACATTGACGGAAATTCCGGAAAAGATTCGGACAAAGAGGAACACAAGAAGAAAAATGAAAACGAGCAAAAAGAAGGCTTGGAAGAATGGCTGAAACAGTTCTTCGAGAAGCGGGATTCCAAGCATCGGCAGGAGGAAAACAAGAATCAGGACGACCAAGACGATGACAGATAATAGTTGATAGACAGGAGACCGGCTGGTTTTGAACATGCCGGTCTCCTGTCATCAAAGCGAGAAATGACTTCTGGGGAAGGATATTGGCTAAATATGTCGAAATTGAAGGGTAACTGAAACATTCGATGAGGAGACCGATATGGGACAAACAATAAAACCGTTCTGGAAAAGAATCAAAGTTGGCGTATGCAGTGTATTGTTGGCCGGGTCCCTGGTCCCCGCCGATATGCTTCCGCGAGCAAATGCAGTTGCCCAGAACTCTATCAGGGTCGCTCTCAGCATCAACTCTGACAAATATGACAACAGCTTTGATACGGTAAACCTTACGGGAAAATTGGGCGAACTGGCATTTGGCTTCCATACGGCTTCAGGTTTTCGTCCCGTATATCAAGTACCGATGGGGACAGTCATCAGAGGGAGCCTGGATAATTTCTATGTCGTTGCGGGAGAAGCCAACAGTTGGCCGGAAGCGGAAGCTCTCTTTCAAAAGCTTACGGCAGCAGGGTTCGCCAGCAATATCTTTGTGGAATCAAGGAGCGGCAGGAATATTTACCAAGTCGTCAACGGTTACTACGAAACCTACCAACAAGCGCAAAATGCGGCCAATTCAATAGGCGGACTGGGACTTGGGAAGAAGGTGGCCGGTTGGTACAGGCTTTCAACCGGAAGTCACCCGACCTATGACGCAGCCAAGCAGGCTGCCGACTCGATTCGGGTCAAAGGGTATGATGCCTATGTAAGTGCGAGGCAAACTGCAACAGGGATCAATTCTTATGAGGTTTGGGTTGGGAATGGAGCCACTGCGGCGGAACGGGATGCCCTCAAGGCGGAACTTGGCGGGAAAGGGATTCAGGCGGTTCCGGTCGATTATACTTCCAACTATGTTATGTTCAAACAAGATGCGGCATCCGAAACAAATATTGTCCATCACCTGTTCACGGAATCCACAAAACAGGAGCTTGTGTTTCAGGCAGGCGGGAACCCGGGGGTGATCCGGTTTGAGGAGAAGGGATTGACGTATCGCGGTCAATTGATTCTTCGAGGCTACAACCAGCGGCTGGCAGTGGTCAACCATCTTCCAATAGAAGATTATCTGAAAGGCGTTGTTCCGAAGGAAGTCAGCACCGGGTGGCCGATGGAGGCACTAAAAGCGCAAGCGGTTGCAGCACGGTCTTATGCAGTAAGACAATCTCCGACGAAGTGGGTGATTGCCCAGGTTGATGACACCGTATGGGAACAGGCTTACGGGGGATACACCTGGGAGCACGAAGACACCAGTCAGGCTGTTGAGGCCACCCGCGGCCAGGTTCTTATGTACAATAACGGCACTCCTGAAAATTACAATGACGACTATGTCGTTTCGACTTTTTTCTCGGCAACTCACGGCGGCCGCTCAGCTGATGCAACGGAAGTGTGGGGGAATGCGGTTCCCTATCTGAAGTCGGTGGACAGCCGCTGGGACAGCATCTCCATTGAAATCAACCAGGAGCCTGATTGGTACCGGGTGGTGCTGCCGAGCGGAATGATCGGATATATTCGGCATGATTTTGTTGCCAAATCGGGTACAAAGAATAATCTTGGACTGGAAGAAGGCATCGTAAAAGACGATTCTAACGTCCGTCCTTTACCTGACATCTCACGCATCACGGGAAAAATTATCGGTACCGCCAAGAAAGGCGAGCGGGTAGTGATTCTTGAGACCCGGAAAGAATATGACGATTCCGCATGGATGCGTGGTTTCACAGCTACTGAACTTCAGAACCGGCTGGGCCTGGCAAGCCCTGTCACCTCCTTTCAAATCTCCGAACAGGGTCCATCCGGGCGTGTCCGGGCAGTATCTGCCAACGGGCAACAGATACGTCCGCGAACCGGCGATGAGATGCGAGCTGTACTGGGAGTGACAGGAACGCTGTTCTCGATTGAAGCTACCGGGGAATACATGGTGCTGGGAGCCAACGGGAGCCACAGTGCTTATCCCGCTGCAAGAACGCAGGGGCAAATCCTGCACGCGGTATCCGGCAGCGGAACGGTAGCCCAGGTAAACGGAGCCAACGATTCGTTTGTCATCATGAACCATCAGGGAACCACCCGGGTTGCAACCAAAGACCCCGCTTTCATTCTGTGGGGCGGCGGCAACGGTCACGGACTGGGCATGTCCCAATGGGGCGCTTATGGCATGGCAAGGGAAGGTTATAAGTACGACCAGATTTTGCAACACTATTATACAGGTACGTATTTGACACCCAAGCAATGAAAGATCCCGGGGCGTGTGGAGCAACACGCCCCAACGTATGTCCTTGAAGACGAGGCATGTTACAGGAGAACCGAGATGAGAGTGGAAGATTTTGATTTTGAGCTGCCGGAAGAATTGATCGCGCAGCATCCCTTGCAGGAACGGACAGGTTCGCGCCTGCTGGTGCTGGGGCGTTCCTCCGGCAGAATCGAACACCGGATGTTTACCGAATTGCTTGATTATTTGCAGCCGGAAGATTGCCTGATCCTGAATGATACCAGGGTAATACCCGCCCGATTATATGGACGGAAGCCCGATACGGGTGGTCAAGTCGAGTTTCTTTTGCTTAAGGAGAGGGGACCTGACTTGTGGGAGGTACTGGTCCGGCCCGGGAAACGGTTGAAGCCGGGAACGACGGTCGAGTTTGGAGACGGAATGCTCAGGGCGGACATCCTGGAGACTACGGAAGAAGGCGGACGGATTGTCCGTTTCGATTATGAGGGACTCTTCTATGAGGTCCTGGACCGGTTTGGGGAAATGCCGCTTCCGCCCTATATCACGGAGCGTTTGGAGGATGCGGAACGATACCAGACCGTTTTTTCCCGGAACAAAGGGTCTGCTGCCGCTCCTACCGCCGGCTTGCATTTCACCGGTGAGTTTCTGGACAAAGTCCGGGCAAATGGCGTTCGGACGGGTTTCGTTACGCTGCACGTAGGACTGGGCACCTTCCGGCCGGTATCGACGGAGACAGTGGAAGAACATAAGATGCATGCCGAATATTATGAGTTTCCCCAGGCAACTGCGGATCTGATCAGGGATACGAGACAACGGGGAGGACGGGTGATCGCCGTAGGCACCACCGCATGCCGGACACTGGAGACAGTGGGAAGCAAAATGGCTGCTCTTGGTGAAGATTCCTTGAGAGAAGACAGGGGATGGACGGATATCTTTATTTACCCCGGTTATTCATTTAAGGTGGTCGACGGTTTGCTGACCAATTTTCACCTGCCCAAGTCCACCCTGATCATGCTGGTTTCCGCTTTGGCAGGACGGGACAATGTAATGCAGGCATACGAAGAAGCTGTCAGGGAACGGTACCGTTTCTTCTCCTTCGGCGACGCCATGCTGATCATCTGAATCCGAAACATTATTAATGCGAGGAGTCTTGGGAGGGAAGCCTGATGGCTGTTACATACGAATTGCTGACAACAGACAAACACACGGGTGCGCGCAGGGGAAGGCTGCATACCCCGCATGGAACCATCGAAACTCCCGTGTTTATGCCCGTAGGAACTCAAGCTACCGTTAAAGCAATGAGCCCTGAAGAATTGAAGGAGATTGGGGCTCAAATCATTTTGTCCAATACCTACCACCTGTTCTTGCGGCCGGGGCATGACCTGGTGAAGGAAGCAGGAGGGCTGCATAAGTTTATGAACTGGGATCGGGCCATTCTGACCGACTCCGGTGGATTTCAGGTGTTTTCTTTGTCGGATCTTCGGAAGATTACGGAAGAAGGGGTGGAATTTCGTTCGCATCTGTCGGGAGAGAAACTGTTCCTTTCACCGGAGAAAGCCATCGAAGTGGAGAACGCCTTGGGGGCCGATATCATCATGGCCTTTGACGAATGTCCACCACATCCCGCTTCCAGGGAATATCTGAAGGATTCCCTTGAGAGAACCACCCGCTGGGCCAAGAGGTGTAAGGAAGCCCACAGACGCCCACACGACCAGGCCTTGTTCGGAATTGTCCAAGGGGGAATGGAGAGGGATCTGCGGGAACGAAGCGTTTCCGAATTGCTGGAGCTGGACTTCCCGGGATACGCTGTTGGAGGCTTGTCGGTAGGGGAACCAAAGCCCGTGATGTATGAGGTGCTGGAGTTTACTGCCCCTTTGCTTCCGAAAGAGAAACCCCGCTATCTGATGGGGGTCGGATCGCCGGACGATCT
>NZ_BDUF01000097.1:13061-19098 GCF_002335525.1 Effusibacillus lacus | reverse complement strand
GTTTGAGGGTGTTATACGCGGAATCGACATGTTTGATTGCGTATTGCCGACGCGCATAGCACGAAACGGCACCTGTATGACATCGGTCGGAAAGATCGTAATCCGTAACGCAACCTATGCAAGGGATTGGGAGAAGCTGGATCCGAACTGTGATTGTTACACCTGCCGCAACTATTCCCGGGCCTATATCCGACACCTGATCAAAGCGGACGAGATTTTTGGCTTGCGTTTGACCAGTTACCACAATCTGTACTTCCTTGTCGATTTGATGCGAAAGATTCGGCTTGCCATAGAGGAGAATCGTCTGCTAGAATTCAAGAAGGAATTTTATTCCCAATATGGATACGATGCCTGACAGATTGGGACAAGCCCAAAGGAGGATACATACCAGTGCAAACACTAACCCAATTGTTGCCTTTTATTCTGATGATTGCGATTTTCTATTTCCTGCTGATTCGCCCTCAGCAGAAGCGCGCCAAAGAGCGAAATGCCATGCTGTCCGCTTTGAAAAAAGGCGACCAGGTCGTCACCATTGGCGGCATGCACGGCACGATCACTGAGATTGACGAAGATACCATTACCCTCAAAGTTGCGGAGAATACCAGAGTCAAGTTTGAACGTTCCGCCATTGGAAATGTTAAGAAAGAGGCACAAACGGCCGCAGCAACCGAATAACTGCCATACACGTCGAGAGGGCTGCCCTGCTTAGGTACGGCCCTCTGCATTTTTTGATCATCGAAAATCCGCTCAGACCTCGCTCATCGTCTGATATTGACCCCTACAACGCCTCCCAAAGCTCCGATTGCCGATAACAGTGTAATTTGCACTAGGTTGTGCAGAGTAAAAGAAGCGGATACGATCAGCAGCCCTAGAATGGTAATGGCCACCGAGTAGAAGAGGCCGGTCAATCCGCCATAATACCAACCTTTCTCTCCCGTTCTGCGCGCCGCTGCAAAAGACCCGGTCAACACGGCAGCCAGATTGATCACATAAGTCATTACAGGCAGCTTGGTTTCCGGAATGGATGTCCAAGTCAATACAATCGACACGAGCAAAAGGGCGCTGAATGCAACCGCAAAGGCATAGATCAGTCCGTAAAGCACGGGCGTTCCGCCCAGTCGCGGAGCCATGTCACTAAGTGATTTCCCCTTCATTGACGATTCCTCCTCCTGATTGTTAGTTCATTTTATTCACCCTAAACAACCGTTATGAATACTCGTCCCTTGTGTCATACTATCTGGAGCGCTTTGGAAACAGGAGGGAATTTTTCGGAATGAACATGGCGCACATCGGCAAGCTGGCCCTGACAACCGTTTTTGTGTACGTGTTTGTACTGGTCTCCTTGCGTCTGATGGGAAAAAGGGAAATCGGCAAATTGTCGGTCTTTGACCTGGTGGTATCCATTATGATTGCGGAGGTGGCCGCCGTTTCCCTTGATCTGGAAGAACCGATCTGGAAAGGGTTGATTATTGTTTCCATCCTGGTTTCCCTGCAGGTTCTGGTTGCGTGGATATCGCTGAAAAGCCGCCGTTTCAGGGAATTGATTGAAGGCCGCCCCACGGTGTTGATTCGGGACGGCAGGATTGACGATGCGGAAATGAGGCGGACGCGCTATTCCTTGAGCGATTTGCTGACCCAATTGCGGGAAAAAGATATTGCCCATGTAGGGGATGTGGAGTATGCCATTCTGGAAACCACGGGGAAGCTTTCCGTTTTTCCGAAAGAGGAGGCCCTGCCTGTTACAAAAGGGGATCTGCAGATCGAAACCTATCCTTTCAAACCGCCCATCGCCCTGATCGTGGACGGGAAACCGGTGACCAAAAATCTGGAGAAAATCAACAAGGACATTGGATGGCTGCATGAAGAGATCGGACATTACGGATATAAGCAAATCAAGGAAATTTTCTTTTGCAGCATGGACCACAGGGGGAGACTGTATATCGATGAAAGGGAAGAAAAGAGGACATAGGGAACAGGCCTATGTCCTCCGTCACTTCACAAACGGAATCCACTGAAGCGCCTTGGCCATCACCGGTCCCACATAAGGAATCCGATTCACCGTGTGCAGTGACAGCACACGGAGCAGAAACAGCAGCATCAGGTACACCAGCAAGCCGATGGACACACCGAAAATCACGGTGTAGCTGGAACCCATCCCTGCTGTGACCGCTTTGGCCTGCATGATGATCAGGGACATGACCAGAGTGGAGACGAGGATTTTCAGCGTGTCCGCGAGATCTACATAGAATCCGATCAAGCCTGTCACTGCCAGAAAGTAAGCACAGCAAACAATCACGTTGGATATGACAACAGCCCACGCAACCCCCATGATCCCCAACCCGGGTTTGGAGGCCAGCCAGTAGATTACAGCCAGTTTAATGGCCGAACCCACAATGGAGTAGAACATGGCGAGTCCTGCCCGGTTCATTCCCTGCAGAATGCTCGATAAGGGAGTTTTCAAATAGATGAAAAATCCGACCGGTGCCATCACTGCCAGAATGGGGCCAGCGGCGGGGGTGTTGTAGATGGCGGTTGATAACTCAGTCGCCAGCAGGGTGAATATGACAGAGGAAGGAAGCCCCATGATGGCTGTAAAACGGAATGCCTGGTATAACCTTCTCTGCACCAGTTTCGGTTGGTTCAGGGCAACCGCTTCCGAGATGGACGGAAGGATGGTAGTAGACAATGCATAAGTGAAAACGGTCGGCAGAACTAACAAGGATACGGCATATCCGGAATAAAGGCCGAAGGCTGCAGTCGCTTCCTCTTTGGTCAACCCTGAGGCAAGCAGCGCCCGGGGAATCAGCAGAGTCTCCAGCCAGTAGGCAAACGACCCGATAATTCCTGCCACCGTTACAGGACCGGCTACCTCAAACAGGGACCAGATGGTTTTGCGGAAGGGCTCCGGTTTCACATATGGAGCCATCGGAGGTATCGGAATCCGTTGCAGGCCATATTTCCGCCAATAGCATGCCGCAATATACGCCAGGTGAGTCAATTCCCCCGCCAGAAGTCCCAACATGGCGCCCGCTGAAGCTTTCACAAGATCGGGCATGCAATAATACACAATCAGAAGAGTCAGGGTGGCTCTGACGATGGTTTCCAGTATCCAGGCCACCGAAGGGGGAGTTTGGTTCTGAATGCCTTGAAAGTATCCCCTCAGGATGGACGACCAGGAGATAACCAGAATCGTTGGCGTCATGGCCAACACTGTATAATAGGTGCGGGAATCGGTGAGCAGGTGGTTAGTCAACCATGCGGCCGTTCCGAGAACCCCGATCGTAAAGGCTGTGGAAAGGACAGTCACCACAACGGTGGTGAACACCATTACCCTTTTCACTTTGCGGCGGTCCCCGACGGCAATCGCCTCCGCTATCACTTTTGAAACGGCGGTGGGCAGTCCGATGGTGGAGAGTGTCAGAATCATCATCAGCATCGGGAATACCATCCGGAACAATCCGATTCCTTCCGGTCCCACAATCCGGTTCAGGACGATCTGCATCCCCATTCCTATGATCTTGGTTACAATGCTTGCCAGCACAAGAACCATAGCGCCATGGAGGAAAGATTGTTTGCTCATCTCCAGCCGTCTCCTTGTCACATTCTCTCTACCAAACCTATGCGGACAAGTGCGGGGTTAGTCCCAAAATTCGGCGGGAGGATTTTACAAAGGAAAATCGAATTTCTAAAAGAAGAGCAATCGGGAAAAAGGGGGGCGCTCTTTTGGATGACAAGGAACTGACAGCAATGATTGAGGAACTCTGCCACTCCAAGGCAAATGAGTTTCGCCTGCTTGGCTTTGAAGTGGAAGGCGAGGACATTTGGAAGTGCGTGTCCAGCCGGTACAAGAAAGAGATGCCGCCTCTTTACCAGATCGTCAACGACATCCTGTCACTGAAAGCAAACAAATATATGAATTGGGCGATGCTGGAAGCTTACAAGGGTTGACTCCCTGGCGGGCACCGGGTTGCCGGTGTCTTTTTCATGTTGCGGTATATAAATTGACGTGTTTCAGGACAAGCCGTATACTGATTCTATTGACCGCACAGTCGTTAAGGAGGCTATTATGAAGTGGAGTAAACTGATCACGCTCTTGCTGGTACTGGCATTATTTTCGGGACTTGCAGGAACGACAACCAAGAGACTGTGGGACGGAATTCCGCTGGGGCTTGACCTGCAAGGCGGATTCGACGTCTTATATGAAGTGCAGCCCGCCGAGAAAGAACAGGTGACACGGGAAGGCGTGCTTGCCACCATGCATGCGCTTGAGAACCGTGCAAACGCCTTGGGAGCCAAGGAACCGAACATTACCATTGAAGGAACCAACCGGATCCGGGTTCAGTTGGCCGGGGTTGCCAATCAGGATGAAGCAAAACGGATTCTTGGGGAACCGGCCAAGCTGGAATTCCGCTCCCCTGACGATAAGGAAGTGCTATTGACGGGTGCAGACCTGAAAGCGAACGCCCGCTTCCAGCAAGATCCGCAAACCGGGCAAATTCAGGTTGCGGTGGAGTTCAAGGATCCCAAGAGATTGCAGGAAGTAACCACCAAGTACTTGGGGCAGCCGATGGGAATCTGGCTCAACGGTGAGCAGTTGTCGAAACCGGTTATCCAAAGTGTCCTGGTTGACGGGAAAGCGGTTATCACCGGAATGGGCGGCCCGAAAGAGGCCAACGAACTGGCAACTCTGCTGAACGCCGGTGCGCTTCCGTTTCCGATCAAGGAATTGTCCTCGATGTCTGTCGGGGCAACTCTGGGACAAGCCGCTTTGCAGAAGACCCTGTATGCGGCAGGCATTGCATTTGTCCTGATCTTTGCGTTTATGCTGGTGTTCTATCGATTGCCCGGACTGATCGCCAATATCGCTCTTCTCATGTACATATATCTGTTGATTGCCGTGTTTAATGGAATGGATATTGTCCTGACCCTGCCGGGGCTTGCCGCTCTGGTACTCGGTGTGGGCATGGCTGTGGACGTGAATATTATCGCCTACGAACGAATGAAGGATGAGTTTCGCAATGGGAAGACACTGCTGTCTGCCGTGATTATGGGCCAGAAGCGTTCCATGCCCACCATTATTGACGCCAACACCACTTCCCTGATTGCAGGTGCCATCATGCTGTGGTTTGGATCCGGTCAGGTTCGCGGTTTTGCCATTGCCCACATCATTTCCGTCTTGGCGACTTTCTTGACTGCGGTGCTTGTGTCGCGCTGGATGCTGTTGCTTCTCGTTCGTTCGAACCTGATCCGCAATCCCTGGTGGTTCGGAGCCCAAGCAAAGGAGGGCAAAACGAAATGAAGCGATTTGATATTGTAAGGAAGCGCAAATGGTTTTTCCTTGTATCCGTGATTTTGTCGATAGCAGGTATTATATCCATGCTTGTGACGGGATTTAATCTGGGCACCGACTTTAAAGCCGGAACACGCGTACAGGTGCAGCTTGGAGCCGGTTTTAACACTTCCGAGGTTGTGCGGATGTTTGATGAGCTTGGTTTGAAGGGTTCTCATCTGACAACTGCCGGCAATCAGGGAGAAGTGGCCGTTGTCCGGTTGGCTGACCAGATTACCCCGGAGCAGGAAGCCTCCATCAAGAAGGAATTGAAAGCGAACTTCCCGAACTCGCAGGATCCGGAGATCGTGTCGGTCAACCCTGAAGTGGCCAAGGAAATGACGCGCAAAGCATTTTACGCATTGATGGCCGCCTCTATCGGGATTATCCTCTACATGGCGATCCGTTTTGAATACCGATTCGCAATCTCGGGAGTGATTTCCCTGCTGCAAGTGGTATTGCTGGTTGTGTCGATTTTCGCCTTATTCCGGATTGAAATCGATTTGCCGTTTATCGCTGCGATTCTGACCATTGTTGGATATAGCATCCACGATACAATTGTGATCTTTGACCGCATTCGCGAGAAAATGAAGTTTGCCAAGGTCAAGACCAAGAGTGAACTGGAAGATCTGGTCAACGATTCCCTCTGGGAAACGATGAACCGTTCCGTCAACACCATTTTGACCGTGATCTTCGCGGCAGGCGCCC
>NZ_BDUF01000097.1:12578-12975 GCF_002335525.1 Effusibacillus lacus | reverse complement strand
GCTGCTGGGCGGCCAGGCGATTCGCAACTTTTCTCTGGCTTTGCTGATCGGTTTGATCATCGGGGGGATGTCCTCCATCCTGATCGCCTCCCAACTGTGGGTCACCTGGCGGGCAAGAAGCTTGAAGGAAGCGAAGTAGACCTTGCATATGGAAGGGTTCCTCAAGCCGTTAGGGTCTTGCGGGAACCTTTTTCTTTTCCTTGCCCTGCAATCCGTGCAATAATGAAAATCGATACAATAATGACTTACTTATCGGGAGATCCTGTATGTTGTCCAAATGGAAGAAAATCCTGCTGTTGGCGCTCCCTTCCATCGTCTCTTTTGCTTCGATGACTTTGACCGGCACTATCAGCCTGATCATGGTGGGGAACCTGGGGGCGCTGGCCATTGCGGTTGT
>NZ_BDUF01000097.1:0-12499 GCF_002335525.1 Effusibacillus lacus | reverse complement strand
CGGGATATCCAACATAGTGATGTACAATGCATGGGCCCTTTTTTCCGGGATCGGTCACACGGTGAATTATCTTGTGGCACAAAACTACGGTGCCAACACGATGAAACAAGGGGTTGAGAGAACCTATATCGCTTTCTATCTGTGTGCGTTGGCAGGTGTTCTCGTCTTTCTGATCGGTTGGTTCACCAACGATTCGATTCTCCGCCTTATGGGCGGGAGCCCGGAGTTGGTGGGGGCAGGATCGGATTATTTGGGAATCCGTTTTTATGCCATGGTCTTTTCGATCTTCACTTTTGCTTTTCATGGATTCTTTCGGGGGATTGAAGATACAAAGACACCAATGATTACTTCTCTGATCGGGAATCTGGCCGTGATTTTATTCACTTATACACTGACATACGGGCGCTGGGGATTTCCGGAGTTGGGGCTGGCGGGGGCCGGTTGGGCCATTTTGATCGGGGAAGGGATTTCCTTCCTGCTCAGTTTCTATGTGTACTTTATCAGACTGCATACACGGTATCAGACTCGTGCCAAGGTCAAACTCAACCTGGCAGAATCTCGCTTGATTCTGCGGGAGAGCTCCAAATTGGGGTTTCAGGAATTCGCTCTCAGCATTTCCATGTTCATCTTTACGATGTTTGTGACACGATTGGGAACGCACGCACTGGCTGCAAACGAGATTGCCCTGAATGTGATGGGCTTTGGGTTCATGCCGGCATTCGCGTTTGCCACAACTGCCACGATTCTGGTGGGACAGGAGATCGGCAAAGGGGAACGGCTGGCGGCGCGCAGATGGGGAACGGATACGGCGCTGCTGGGCAGCTTCATTATGTTTGTGCTCGGCACCGTCGAATTCTTCTTTGCCGAACCGATTGCCCGGATTTATACGGATGATCCGCAGGTCTATGCTCTCACCGCTTTCCTTCTCAAGATTTCCGCCTATCTCCAGATCTTTGACGGCCTGCTAATGATCTATTCAGGCGGTTTGAGGGGCATCGGAGATACATCTTTCCTGCTTTGGAGTTCCTTGCTTCTAAGTTGGTTCCTGTTCCTGCCGTTAAGTTATCTGCTCACATTTGTTCTGGATCTGAAGAGTGTTGGAGCTTGGGTGTCCCTGTACATGTTCATCATGGTCTACGGTGTCACTGTAATGACCCGTTATTACCGGGTGGATTGGTTGAGCCTGCAGGCCAAAGCCGCCCACGAGCCGTAAGAAATCACTGAAATTCTGTCAAAAGACCCTTGTCCCAAACAGCCCGTTTCATCTTATAATGTTTGTACCTTTTATGAATCGAATAGACGGCACCGTGAATATCCATGCGAGAGGTTAACCATGAAACAGGAAAAGCGTTGGCTCCTGATGGAGACAGACGAACAGATCGTGAGACAATTGGCTGCTGATTTGCAGATTCCCCCTGTAATTGCAGGCATGCTGGTCAGGCGGGGAGTGACCGATCGGGAAGCCGCGAAGAGGTTTCTCGAACCGGACAAGTCTCATTTTTATGACCCATTTCTTATGAAGGACATGGCAAAAGCGGTCTCCCGAATCCGGCGGGCTATGGTCAACAACGAACATATCATGGTCTACGGCGATTATGACGCCGATGGCGCCACTTCCACCAGCGTCATGTATCTGGCGCTGAAAAAGCTGGGCGCACAAGTCGCCTACTATATACCGGACCGCTTTGAAGAGGGATACGGGCTGAACGGCCCCGCTCTGGTCCAGGCGAAAGAACGGGGGTTTCAACTGGTCATCACTGTAGACAACGGGATATCATCGGTGGAGGAGGCGCGAATCGCCAATGAATTGGGCCTCGATCTGATTGTCACAGATCATCATACGCCACCGGAAGTGCTGCCGGACGCCTATGCGATCCTCAATCCGAAACAGCCAGGCTGTCCCTATCCGGACAAAATGTTGGCCGGTGTCGGTATCGCATTCAAATTGGCACAGGCATTGTTCGGAGAATTGCCGGAGGAATTTCTCGATTTGGCAGCCATCGGTACGATCGCGGACTTGACCCCGCTCATCGATGAGAATCGGCTCCTGGCCCGTTACGGTCTGGAACGGATCAACAAAAGTCCCCGCGTGGGAATCAAAGCCTTGATTGAGATCGCGGGGCTGGGGGGCAAAGAGATAACAGCCGGTCATGTAGGCTTTGCCTTCGGCCCGAGGATCAATGCGGCCGGCCGGCTGGATTCGGCTACCTTTGCGGTGGAATTGCTGACTGCGGACGACTGGGATCGGGGAATGGAATTGGCCCGGTTTCTGGATGAGCGGAACCGGGAACGACAAGACATAAGCGCGCAAATGTTTGAGGAAGCGGTGCAGGAAATCGAATTGCATCCGGAATGGCTGGATGGGCGGGTGCTCGTTATTGCCAGGGAAGGCTGGAATGCCGGTGTAATTGGCATCGTGGCTTCCCGCTTGGTAGAGCGTTACTATCGGCCCACGCTGATGATTTCTCTTACTGAAGGAATGGGGAAAGGGTCTGCCCGCAGCATTCATGGATTTCATTTGTATGATGCGATGAACGGGTGCCGGGACCTGTTTGAACACTTTGGCGGACACAAGATGGCTGCCGGATTTTCCATAAGTGGGGACAGGATCGAAGAACTGCGTGAACGTCTCAATCAGATTGCGGAAGCAGCGCTCTCTCCCGACGACCTGATCCCCAAGATCGAGATTGAAGCGGACCTGGATCTGCTTTCGTTGGACTTTGAATTTGTGGAAAGGGTGTCCCGCCTGGCCCCCTTCGGGTTTGGGAACCCGATCCCGCGGTTCCGTTTAAGAGGATTGGGTCTGGACAGTTGCCGCACGGTTGGCGCCGATGGTGCCCATCTGCAAGTTCAGGTGTCAACGGGGGCTGCCAAACTTGCGGGGATTGCCTTCCGCAAAGGACCGGAAGCGGAGTTGATCCGGCAATGGCAGAGGTTGGATCTGGTGGGGGAACTGGCCATCAATGAGTGGAACGGCCGCCGTAGTCTTCAGATAATATTGGAGGATTGGCGCCCCAACGAGCAGCAGGTATTTGATTGCCGCCACGTGCAGCATAAGGTCAGCTGGCTTGGGGAACAGGCAGGCGCCAAAGACCTGTCGGTTGTCTGCTTCCATGAAGAAGTTGTGTCTGAAGTGACCCGTGCACTGGCCCCCTACCCTTGGCAGGAACCTCACTTTCACCGTGTACTGCTCGCGGATGGGAAGGGAAATCTGTCGCAAGTTGCGCTTGTGGGTGAAGAAGCGAAGGAGGCGGAAGAACGGTCGGCTTCCGCTGGGCAAAGGCCGGAAACCTTGCTAGGAGATATAGTATTTTACGATCTCCCTCAGTCAATGGATCAATATAGAGCCGTTCTGCAGCAATTGAAGGGCCCTTTTCGGCTGTATCTTCTGCATGGTTCTGTGGACAAGCAATGGATAGGACGTAAAACGTCCTGCTGGCTGCCTGACCGGAAGCTCTTTGCCGGGGTTTACAAGATGCTGCAAGAAAGCCCTATGACCGATTCAGAAATCCGCCAACGATTGAAACCAGCCTACCATGAGGCCCTGGATTTGATTCTGTCCGTATTTGTCGAACTGGGGTTTGCAGTTCGGAACGGCGTGGCGTATCATGTGAATAAAGGGACGAATAAGAGAGCCCTGGAAGAATCCGAACTGTATCAGAAGCGCAAACACAGGATCGATTCCTATGTCCGTGTGATCGCGGCTTTGATCGATTCCTCCAGCGAACAGACAGTGCGTGAAGTAATGCGGTTGGTAACTGCCAACCCGGAAGGAGCTAACAGCGATGGATTTGAAGAACAAGATTCGCGTGATTCCCGATTTTCCGGAGCCGGGAATTCGGTTTAAGGATATTACCACACTTCTTCAAGATGGAGAATCTTTCAAATATGCCATCGACAAAATGGCGGAATTTGCCAGAAATCAGAATGCAGAGATTGTTGCAGGTCCTGAAGCCCGTGGATTTGTTCTGGCAGCTCCGCTTGCTTATGCCATGGGACTTGGTTTCGTTCCGATCCGCAAAGCCGGCAAACTGCCGGGAGATACTGTCAGCGTATCTTATGAACTGGAATATGGAAAGGACATGTTGGAGATTCACCGGGATGCCATCAAACCCGGCCAGCGTGTAATCATTGCCGATGATCTGCTGGCAACCGGCGGCACCATCAAATCGACTGTCCGGCTCGTGGAAGAGTTGGGCGGTGTAGTTGCGGGTATCACTTTCATGATTGAACTATCCTATTTGCCAGGCAGGGAGAAATTGAACGGATATGAAGTCTTCTCACTTGTCCAATACTGATCAGGAGAAGGTGGTTCCGGTGGGCATCGGGCGCCTTTGCGAAAAAGTGGCTCGCTACGGCACCCCCGAAGACGTGGCATTGGTGCGTCGTGCCTTCGAGTTTGCCAACAACGCCCATATCGGACAAAAACGCTGCTCAGGCGAAGCCTACATCATGCATCCGATTGCAGTGGCCGAGATTCTGGCCGATCTGGAACTGGATGCGGTGACGCTTGCGGCTGCGCTTCTTCATGATGTCGTGGAGGACACACCTGTCACCGAAGAAGAATTGATAGGCGAGTTCGGGTCGGAAATCAAAGAACTGGTGGATGGAGTTACCAAACTCGGACGTTTGAAATACTTGTCGAAAGAAGAACAGCAGGCGGAGAACCTGCATAAGATGTTCCTTGCAATGGCCAAGGACATCCGCGTGATCCTGATCAAATTGGCGGACAGGCTTCACAATATGCGAACTCTGAAGCACCTGCCCCCTGAAAAACAACAAAGAATTGCCTCCGAGACCCTGGAAATTTTTGCGCCGCTTGCCCACCGGCTGGGGATTTCAAAAATCAAGTTTGAGCTTGAGGACACCGCCCTGCGTTACATGAATCCCCAGCAATATTACCGAATCGTCAATTTGATGGCCAAGAAACGGGCCGAACGGGAACAGTACATCCAGGAAGTCATCGAAGGCCTGAAAGCCAAGTTGAAGGAAATTGAAATCGACGCCGAAGTCAATGGCCGGGCGAAGCACATTTATAGCATTTACCGGAAGATGACAAAGCAAAACAAACAGTTTAACGAAATCTATGATTTGCTGGCCGTTCGCGTAATCGTAGATTCGATCAAAGATTGCTATGCGATCCTCGGGATCGTGCATACCCTTTGGAAGCCGATGCCCGGGCGCTTTAAAGACTATATTGCAATGCCCAAGCCCAATATGTACCAGAGCCTTCATACCACGGTAATCGGACCGCGGGGCGAACCGCTGGAAATCCAGATTCGAACCTGGGAAATGCACAGGACTGCCGAGTACGGGATTGCTGCCCATTGGCTGTACAAGGAAGGCCGCACCGGAACAGCCGATGTGCCGGTTGTACAGAAGATGGCCTGGTTCCGTGAGATTCTTGAGTGGCAGCAGGAATTGAAAGACGCCAAAGAGTTCATGGAAACCCTGAAGATCGATTTGTACGCGGACGAAGTTTTCGTCTTTACGCCAAAGGGTGCTGTGATCTCGCTGCCGCGGGGTTCTGTGCCGATCGACTTCGCATACCGGATTCATACCGACATCGGCAACCGGACGATAGGGGCAAAAGTCAACGGCAAGATTGTGCCGCTGGATTATAAACTGCAAACGGGTGACATTGTTGAGATCCTGACATCCAAGAATTCCTTCGGTCCCAGCCGCGACTGGCTGAAGATTGTCGTATCCCCGCAAGCAAAGAGCAAGATTCGCGCCTGGTTCAAGAAAGAGAAGCGGGAAGAGAACATTCTCAAGGGCCGCGAATTTCTGGAAAAAGAGATCAAGAAGCACGGATTTGAAGTATCGGAAGTCCTTACCGACAAAAATCTGGCCGAGGTCATGGACAAGTTTAACTTTACCAAAGAGGATGATTTGCTGGCGGCGATCGGATACGGTGCAGTGTCACCCGGTCAGGTGACTACCCGTCTGCTGGAGAAAGTCAAGAAAGACATGCCGGAGGACATCCCCACCCTGCCCGAGATCAAAGAAGGGCAGAAACAGCGCCAGAAGGGCGGCACAGGTGTAAGGGTAAAGGGAGTCGACAATCTGTTGATCCGGTTTTCCCGCTGTTGCAATCCGGTTCCCGGGGATGAGATCGTTGGATTTGTCACCCGCGGGAGGGGGGTGTCGGTTCACAGGACCGACTGTCCGAACGTAACCAATGGGAACGAGGAAGAGAAGCGATTTCTTGAAGTGGAATGGGAAAGCGCCTCTACCCAAGAGTACAGTGTCGATATTGAAGTGACCGCACTCGATCGCCGCGGATTGACGATTGAAGTGATGAACGCCATTGCGGAGACCAAGACAGACATTCGAGCCGTTCAAGCGCGGGCAGATAAGCGAAAAATCGCAACCATCAACCTGCAGATCAACATCCGCAACGTGGATCATCTTCATTCGGTGGTGGAACGGATCAAACGGGTGAAGGATGTCTATACGGTAAGGCGGGTAATGCAGTAATGCGAATCGTAGTGCAACGGGCTTCCAAGGGACGGGTTCTTGTGGATGAACAAGTAACGGGGGAAATCGGGCGCGGGTTTGTGCTGCTTGTGGGTGTGACCCATGAGGACACGGAAAAGGATGCCGATTACCTGGCGGAGAAGATTATGGGCCTTCGGATCTTCGAAGATGCCGGAGGAAAGATGAATTTGTCCTTGCTGGATGTGGAGGGAGCGATCCTCTCCGTTTCCCAGTTCACATTGTACGGGGATTGCCGCAAAGGCCGCAGACCCAATTTTATGGAAGCGGCTCGCCCCGAGCAAGCCAACCGGCTCTATGAATACTTCAATGAGAAGCTTCGCTCGCTTGGCGCAAGGGTGGAAACAGGCGTGTTTGGCGCCATGATGGATGTGGAACTGGTGAATGATGGTCCGGTGACGCTGCTCTTGGACAGCAAGAAGAATTTTTGAAGGAAATAGCCTAACAAATCCCGTACCACTTTTCGTGATACGGGATTTTCACATCTGTCAGTCAATCCTGATACGATCCCCTCATTCTCCTGATCCTTTGCCATATATATGTAAAGATAAGGTTTATGAGAGTGGGGGAAGGCCATGACCAGATCGCTGGTGGAGCGATGTCGTGAAGTAATCGATTTTCTGAATGAAAAAACGGCCGAGCGTCTTGCGCACGCGGAAGCCCTTTTGAAAGCACGCGGCAAAGAACGGTTGCTGCATGCCATTCCTTTTCTCCAGGCGGAACTGCTCATGCATCAGGAAGTTCGCACTTTATGGCCCTATCTGCTGGTGATTCCTGAAAGCGAAGAGGCCCGCTATTTTTGCGAAAAGTACAACTGCAAACTGGATGAACTGGGTCAGGTCTTGCAAGCCCGAATCCAGGAAATGAACCGGTTCCTTGACGTAATTGAAAAGAAACTGCAGAAAACCTATCCACCGGGATCATTCTGGGGTGCCATCCGTGACGAACTGCTGGCGAAAATTTGCGGGGAAGCAAGAAAGGTATTGGAAGGGTAAGGGACATTCGTTATTGGTAAAAGGGGAATTTGCTGCCCCCTTGTGGAGGCAGCCCCTTCTTCTGATAGGAAGATCAGGAGGTCACTTTTCGCCTGCGCCGTTTGGGCGGTTCCGCTGCCGGAGTTCCGTTGCCCCGGTGATTCGGTTCAGTGCCGGTGGGTGCCACAGCCACCGGTTCTTTTTCGGGAACTTCCGCCGTAGCTTCCGGCTTTTTCTTCGCTTGTTTTTCTTTGGTTTGGGTCAGACTCTGCTTGAGCGCTTCCATCAGATCCACCACATTATCAGCCTGCGGTTGGGTGACGGGTTGATCCACTTCCGCATTTTGAACTTTGGCATGGATCAGTTCTTTCAGGGCTTCTTCATAGTTGCTCTTGTAATCATCACGGAAAGCCCCGCTGATTTCCTCAATCAATCTGGTTGCAATTTGCAATTCCGCTTTGCTTACCTCAATTCCTGCCACCGCTTCAATGCCGGGAACCCCTTCCACAGCACGGACTTCGGCCGGGTAGTGAATCATGTTCATCACGAGACAATCTTTATGGATGCGAATCACGGACAAATGCTCGCTGGTCCGGAAAGCGACCTTGGCAACCGCCACTTTGTCTGTCTGATTCATTGCTTCGTGCAGCAGTTTGTAAGGCTTGCCGCCATACTCGCCCGGTCCCAGGTAGTAGGCTTTCTCATAGTAAATCGGGTCTATGTTATTCTTGCCGGTGAAGTGCAGAATTTCGATGGTCTTCAGGGTTGGAAGAGGCAACTCCTCCAGATCTTCATCGGTAATGATGATGTAGTTGCCGGGGGCATATTCATAACCACGGATGATCTCCTTTTGCTCAATTTCGCGGTTGCATACCGGACACCATTTTTTGTATTGAATCGGATGTTTGCAGTCTTCATGCAGGCTGCGAAAACTCGTTTTGTGGTCTTCCGTGGCTTTGTACAATCCTACAGGAATATTCACCAAGCCGAAGCTGATGCTGCCTTTCCACATGGATCGCATAGGATATGGCTCCTTTGCTTTTTTCCTTACCATGCCCAAGTTGGAAAGATGTGATTACAGCACTTTTGGGGCAGTCCCTAATGTTCAGTGGAAGGATGCCGCCCAGACAGGTACGGGTCGGTAAGATGTGGATTCCGTTCCTGAATCCGCTCCAGATTGGACGCAAATTCCATGATTTCCTCGGGAAAAAACTGCGTCTCCACCAGTTTGCGGGAGTTTTTCCTGAAAAGTTCGGCAAGGTCAGTCTGTAACCTGTCGCAAGTGATATGTTTGCCAATCGCTTCCGATAAAGAGGCTACACGGTCGGGGATGATGACGGGATGCTTGTCAGAAGGTAAGCGGACAGCCCTTTGATAGAAATTCTTGATGAGGTTGGCCCTTTCAGATCCAAGACCCTCCACCAACAGAAACGCCTGAACGGCCACCGCGCCTTTTCGTCTGCGCTGTGCCAAGCCTCCGAATTTTCGGCCGTCGATGCTGATGTCATAGTCGCCTGGGCAGTAAGAGCCCTTGATCTCGCCTGTATCCACCTGGGCTCCGTAAGGTGTCAACAGCTGCCTCACCAAATCCACCATGGCATCATATCCGGCATTCAGATCCGCAAAGTGGTCCATCGTCGGCAGGATCAGCGACAGATTCAACACGCCCGAATCCAGGACAACAGCCGCCCCGCCGGAAACGCGAAGGTATGTCTGATAGCCCTTGTCCGACAGGAAACGGATTCCTTCCCTAACGTTTGACAACTTGTAATCAAGATTGCCCAACACCACCGTGTCAGGATGAACCCAGGCCCTGATCGTTGCAGGACTCAAACCGTTCCCGACGGAAGTGCACAACGTATCGTCCATTGCAAAAGAATGAAGGGCGGTGAAGGAACGGTCCTTCCTCGTATGATCGATCAGCCGCCAATTGGTTTGCCCGAGTATTGCGTTGTTTGCAGACATGAATGGTTCCCCTTTCCCTCCCATCATACCAAAAAACAAAAAACCCCCAGTACCTGCTTGTACAAAATACTGGGGGTTTGTATTATACTTCCACGTCTGTCTCGTTGAGGCTTGTCTCCAGCCATTCGTCCAGCACATTCTTGTCAAGAACCCGATTGGTGATCATTGATAACTGCTTTACCGTGAACAAATCACGCCAATTGGCTCCTGCATGGTCCGCAATGCGAATCGCCGTCAAGAGGCTAGCCCACGCCGCATGACGCTTATACCAGAAGAACGACTGATTCTCCATCATGTACGGGTACAAATCATCGAACGAAGTATGTTTGCAGGCAACGGTGCGGTCAAATTCCTCTTTCGCTTCCTGCACAAATCTCAAGATGTCTACTGACATGGGCGGCTCTCCTCCTTTCTTTCATCATACATGACATTGAGGGATTCGAAAAGACCGCCACAACAATTTCACAACAGTAAAAGTTTGCACGAATACATCATCACAGGAACCAGAAAAATTTCTCCAATTTGGAAATCAGATTGCATAATCCGGGAGCCCGGGGAAACACTACACTTCGTGAGTCTTACCTTAATTCCAAGGAGGAATTGAAATGACTGGTCAACAATCCATGTTCCAGCCCGGTTTTGCTGGAACTAACCCACAGCAGGTAAGGAGAAACATTATGCAGGAAGGAGGTATGGGATTCGCCAGTGGCATGGGGCAAGGCTTCATGAACATGGGACAAAGCGGTTTTGGAGCCCAATCCATGTTCCAACCCGGATTTGCCGGCACTAACGCCCAGCAAGTAAGAAGAGACATTGCACAAGAGGCCGGTTACGGTTATGCAGGCGGGATGAACATGGGGCAAATGGGATATGGTGCACAAGGATATGGTGCACAAGGATATGGTGCACAATCGATGTTCCAACCTGGTTTTGCAGGCACCAATCCGCAGCAAGTAAGGCAGGATATTGTTCAGGAAGGCGGTTACCGCGGAGTTTCCGGCTATTCCAATTATGGTGGCGGGTTTCCGGCAGCGCAATCTTTTGGCGGAGCCCAATCCATGTTCCAGCCAGGTTTTTCAGGCACCAGTCCGCAGCAGGTAAGGCAGGATATTGCTCAGGAAGGCGGTTACCGCGGAGTTTCCGGCTATTCCAATTATGGCGGTGGATTCCCGGCAGCGCAATCTTTTGGCGGAGCCCAATCCATGTTCCAGCCTGGTTTTGCAGGAACCAATGTGCAACAAGTAAGACAGGATATCGCACAAGAAGGCGGAATGCGCGGAGTTTCCGGTTATTCCAATTACGGCGGCGGGTTCCAGACTGCACAATCCTTCGGTGGGGCTCAATCCTTCGGTGGGGCTCAATCCATGTTCGCACCCGGTTTTTCGGGAACCAACCCCCAACAAGTAAGACAGGATATCGCTCAGGAGACGGGATTCGGCGGATATGGTACAGGTGCCCAGCAGTCCATCTTCTCCCCCGGCTTTGCCGGAACCAATCCACAGCAGGTAAGACAAGACATTATCCAGGAAACCAGCCGCCTTCAATAATTACGCTGGCTGGTCTTGAAACAGCCGGACAAAAAGCCTTGAAACAATTTTGTTTCAAGGCTTTTTTGCTTCTATGGACAGATGCCGTTACAGCGTCAGGTTGGCCTTCATATCCTGTAGTATTCATTGAGAGAGGAGGAATCGCAATGCACGGTGCGTTTGGCTATTACACCCGTTGGGCTGTCGTGTTCCTGATCATCTTTGTTCTGTTTTTCCTGTTGGTTCCCTATGGCGGCGCGGCAGGTGCTTACTAATCCATTGGATTACCAAAGCCGGACTTTCCGGCTTTTTTTGTTTTTTTCACATTATCATCTTGCCCAATACGTGATCAACAGGAATGCTGCCGATATTGCGGCTGTCCCGGCTGTTGTTCCGGTTATCGCCCATTACGAAAATATGTCCTTCCGGCACCTTAATTTTCTCGTCGGTTGAGAAGTGCATCAATTCCTTAATGTAAGGTTCTGCCAACTCTTGCCCGTTCCGGTAGACCTTGTGGTTTTTGAATTCAAGTACATCACCGGGTCTGCCAATGACCCGTTTGACCCAGATGTTATGTTCTACTTTTTTACCAAAAAGAGTAAATATAGGGTTTTCGGTGAAATCATCCAGAATCGACCGTTTACGGTCAATACGGCTGTCGATAATAACCACGTCCCCATAATCCGGAAGAGAATTCAGAGTATGCAGGATTTTGGAAATGTAGATGATCTCTTTGTCTTGCAAGGTAGGCTCCATCGAGCCGCCCAATACTTTCGTCGGTTGGAACACGAACACACTGATCAGCAAAGCGAAGACAAACGCGACTCCAATACTGCGAATCCAACCGAAGAACTCCCTTAACAAATGCATAGAAGTACCTCTCAGGATAAGAAAATGTGTACCTATAAAATTCGGCAAAAGCGGCCAAATTCCTGCCATGCCATGTGCGAAAGGAGCTATAGTACAACGGAAACAGAATGGCAGCATGTCGAAAGTCATGGTTCGATGAACTATGTTCATTTGCAAAAATATGCAAAGCGGCACATGTAAGAATCCAGATATGGAGAGATAATTTATTCAACCAACTCGGTAAGGGAAGAGAGATAGGAGAGAAGTTGCATGGTGACAGAACAAGACAGAAAGTATCAAGAAGCAAAACGCAAAGTGGAGAAAATTAAGGGGTTTTATGTTCACTTGTTGGTATACGTGTTGGTGAACGCAATGTTGATTGCCATTAATCTTATTACTTCCCCGAACTCTATCTGGTTCGTGTATCCATTGATGGGCTGGGGAATCGGAGTTGCTATGCATGGAGTCTCTGTATTCGGTATCGGGAAACTGTTCGATTCCAAGTGGGAAGAACGGAAGATCAAGGAGTTTATGGAGAAGGATGAAATTTGATAAAAAAAGAAAGCGGCTGGAGATCCGGAATCTCCAGCCGCTTTTATGTGCGCCCGGCATGGGCGTTGTCTATAGGGTGCAAGTCCCGAGTGGTGAAGGCAACAGTAGCCATTAGCTTACGACAAGGGTGTCCAC
>NZ_BDUF01000096.1 GCF_002335525.1 Effusibacillus lacus | reverse complement strand
GGCCATTTTGCCGAGTTCCTTAACGAGAGTTCTCCCGAGCACCTGAGGATTCTCTCCTCGCCTACCTGTGTCGGTTTGCGGTACGGGCACCGGCGCACTCGCTAGAGGCTTTTCTTGGCAGTGTGAAATCAGGGACTTCGGTACTTATATTTCCCTCGGCATCACAGCTTAGCCTTATAAGAGACGGATTTGCCTGTCTCTCAGCCTCACTGCTTACACGGCCATCCAGCAGGCCGCTCTCCCTATCCTCCTGCGTCACCCCATCGCTCAAACGCACGCGCGGTGGTACTGGAATTTCCACCAGTTGTCCATCGCCTACGCCTTTCGGCCTCGGCTTAGGTCCCGACTAACCCTGGGCGGACGAGCCTTC
>NZ_BDUF01000095.1:126318-130507 GCF_002335525.1 Effusibacillus lacus | reverse complement strand
AAAATGGCTTTCAAACTAAACAAAAATGAACGATTGTAGCCACTTCACCCCTTATTCAGACTCAGAATCATGTCTCTAATTCCGAGCTACTATAGGAAGAACATGATTCCATTACATTTGGAGCAATTGGGCCGCGAGTTTGGGATCCATTTCCTTCAGAATGTCTTCCAGCTCGTCGTCATCTATGTGCTTGACAATAGCCCGGGCCTGTTCAATCGGCATTTCCGCCAGAATCTCAGCCGCTTTATCGGGTGCCATCACTTCGAAAGTGTCGGCACGTGTATCCCAATAATCATCCGTCTCTTCCAGGTCATTTTCCTGCATCTCGATCCGGGCGGCGAAAGTTCGATCCATTTCCTCCAGGATTTTTCCTTTTTTCTCAAGGCTCATCCCGTTAAGTATGGCCCTGGCCCTTTCAACGGGCATTTGTTCAAGAATTCCCGCCGCCTTGTCGGGAGGGAGCATCGCGTAAAAAGGATCTTGCGGCTTCATGAAATCGGACTGAATACGGGCGGCCGCCACAGGGTCCATTTCGGCAAACACTTTCGCTTTTTCTTCCGTTGACATGCTTCCCAAGATGCCTCTTGCCTCGATGGTAGGCAGTTCGGCCAGGATGGCCGCCGCTTTATCCGGTGGAAGCTGACCGTAAAAAGAGGGCTGCTTTTGTGCCGGCTGCGGGATGTTGTCTGACTCGATATGGGCCGCAATCTTCGGGTCCATTTTTTCAATGATGGCCGCACGGCTTTCTGCGTTCATCTGATCCAAGATGGCACGAGATTCTTGAACCGGAATCTGCGAGAGAATGGATGCCGCTTTTGCCGGGTCCATGGATCCGTAAGTTCTCGCTTTCTCCGAGAAAAATTGGGTCGGTTCCGTCTGCGGCGGAAGAGTGGAGCCATTTTCCAGGCTTGCTGCCACCTTGGGATCCATTTTTGCAAGAATGGCCGCTTTCGTTTCCGCGTCCATCGCATACAAAATCGATCTTGCCTCAAATGGCGCTGTCTGAGATAAGATGGAAGCGGCATTCTTGGGAGACATGCTGCTAAAAATCTGCGCTTTGTCCTGCCAATATTTTTCGATTTGCTTTCGTTCTTCTTCCCGCTTCTTCTGATCCTCGGCGGTCTTCTTCAGCTTGGCAAGTTCCGCATCTCTGGTTTGCAGGTCCTGCTGCAGCAAGTCCTTTGACTGTTGGACAGATGTCAGCTGTTTATTTGCCTCATCAAGCTGCGCTTGCAGTTTCTGCAGTTCGGAACGTTCTTTCCTGGTGGCTTCGTCCGGTGGAACAATGGAACTGAGCACCGGGGTTTGGCGGGCGATGGCCAGCAGTTTCCCGGTCACGTTATAGCCCATAAACTGGAGAACAAGCCCCAAGATCAGCAGTGTAAACAACAATGGCAGGATAATGATGTAGAACAACCATTCCAATTTGCCGTAAGACCGTTCTTCTCTTGCTTCCATCCTTCCACACCTCCTCGAACCGGGATGATTCTTCCCTATCGACCGATTCCCCGATATCGGCGCATTTGCATGCCAATCTCGTCCAATTCGACTTGCTCCTGTTTTTGCAGTTCATAATTCAAAGCTGCAAGCCGTTTCTCTTTAAGATTATTCCATGTTTCCTCTTCCCGCTGTCTTTCCACCAGCCTGAGACGGGTGGCTTCCGCTTGCATCTCCAATTCCCTGCACTGCATGACTTGGCTCCGGATCTTCATGCGCTGCGTGTCTATCCAACCTGTCCAGTCGAGAAGTTCAACGGGGGTCAATCCTTCCTGCTGCTTGTCACGAAAACGGTCAAGTGCATCCTGGAGTTCCTGCTCCAAACCGGCAAGAAGTTCCTCCGCTTGGAAAAGACTGCGTTTGACCTCCGAGTATTCCCACTCGGTTTGCCTGACCAGCATTTTCTTGATGGAATTGATCTTCTGAATGGTTTTGATCGGAACGCTCATTCCTCAATTCCTCCAAAGAGGTGGATCAATTGTTCCACAGAGGAAGCATAATCCGCCTTTTCATGAACCGTTTGCCGAAGGTACTGATCCATCGATTCCTTCAACCGGATTGCCATGTCGATTTCCCGATTGGTTCCGACTTGATACGCGCCGATTCGGATCAAATCCTCCGCCTCCCGGTAGACAGCCGCCAGCATTTTGAACCTGACAGCCGCTTCGCGATGTTCCTGAGAGATCAGATCATTCATCACCCGGCTGACACTCGACAACACGTCGATCGCCGGAAAGTGACCTTTGTTTGCCAAACTTCTTGACAATACGACATGGCCGTCCAGAATCCCCCGAACCGCATCGGCGATGGGGTCATTCATGTCATCCCCGTCGACCAGAACGGTATACAAACCGGTAATCGTTCCGCTTGCTCCCGTTCCCGCCCGTTCCATCAATCTGGGCAACATGGCAAAAACTGACGGAGGATACCCTTTGGTGGCGGGCGGCTCACCGACTGCCAATCCCACTTCCCGCTGGGCCATTGCAAACCGGGTCGCCGAATCCATCATAAGGTTGACATGCAGCCCTTGGTTTCTAAAGTATTCGGCGACCGTGGTGGCAACCAGCGCCCCTTTGATCCGGATCAAAGCGGGTTGATCCGAAGTTGCAACAACCAGTACCGATCGTGCCAATCCCTCGGGCCCCAGATCTTTCTCTATGAATTCCCGCACCTCTCTGCCCCGTTCCCCGATCAGGGCTATGACATTAACATCGGCAGATGTATTACGGGCAATCATTCCCAATAGCGTGCTTTTTCCCACGCCGCTGCCGGCAAAAATCCCGATCCGTTGCCCTCGCCCTACTGTCAGAAGTCCATCCAGGCAGCGAACCCCTACTGACAACGGGGTGCGAATGGTGGGCCGGGTCAGGGGATTCGGCGGTTCATTGTCGGTTGGCTTTTCTTCCGCCAGCAACAATTCTCCCAAACCGTCAATCGGTTGCCCCACTCCGTTCAGGATTCTCCCCAGAAGGGAGGAGCCGACAGGAACCTGCAAGGGCTTTCCGGTGCCCCGAACTTCACTGCCAGGACCGACAGCCCCCAGCTCCCCAAGGGGCATCAGCAGCACCCGGTCTTCCCGGAACCCCACCACTTCCGCCATACAGGGGGTTGTCTTATTCACCGGATAGATCCAACAGATGTCTCCGACCTTGGCAGTCGGGCCGATCGACTCAATTGTCAGGCCAATGACCTGAACAACCTTGCCATAGTGGACCAAACTGCTCGTTCTTATCACGACTTCGGAATAGGCCTTAACCGGAAACTTATCCACGGTACATGGATTCTGCCATATCCAGCAGAGCCCGTCTCACCTCTTGCAATTGACTGTCAATCCGGGCATCCACGGTGCCCTGGCGTGTTCGCAGCAGACAACCGCCTCTTTCCACCGCCGGGTCCGCCTTTAATTGAAGTTCAACTTGCGAACCGTGTTTGATAAACATTTCCTCTTTGACTGTTACAAGAATCGGGATATCGTCCGGATGAGCGATCACCTCAACCTGTGAACGGTCAACCAGTTCGGCCAAAGCGCTTTTCACAGTGTTGGACACCCATGAGGACTCGCATTCAATTTCTTTCCCCATGATTTTTCTGGCCACCGCGCAAGCAAGTTCAAGCAGTTCTTGTTCCGCTTGCAGTTGGTAAGTTTTCCGGTTCATCTCCACCCGGTTGATCAATTCCAGGGCTTGCTCGATCTTATTATTGTAGGAAGCTTCCCCAACCGCTTTTCCTTCCTCATAGCCGTTTCGATAACCGGTCTGTCTGCTTTCCTCCATGATGTGCTCCGCCTGCAGCCTGGCGTTGTCCAATAGAGCTTCCGCCTTGGCATTGGCTTCTGCAATCAACGTTTCCGCTACACGCTGTGCTTCGGAAAGAATGTGGGAAGCTTCCTCCCGGGCAGCAAGCATGATTTCCTCAGGTGACATGACCGGTTCCGGATCTTCTGGATCAGACACGCCATGCCCTGTGTGATTTACGGGCATTGTAACTTTGATCACCGGAATGGTATGAATCGTTCGGGTACCGTTAACCGACGCATAGAGCGATTTCACGATCTTAGACAATGATATCGTCGCCTCCTCCGCGAGCGATCACGATCTCTCCACTCTCTTCCAACCTTCTGATTACGCCCACAATTCGCTGCTGCGCCTCTTCCACATCCCGCAACCGCACAGGCCCCATGAACTCCATGTCT
>NZ_BDUF01000095.1:121140-126244 GCF_002335525.1 Effusibacillus lacus | reverse complement strand
TGTTTGAAGGTTTCGGCCATACGCTTGGACATATTTTTGAAGATGATTTCCTGGACTTCTTCGCTTGCCACCTTGAGCGCCAGCTGCAAATCGGATGTCTCCACATCGCGGATGACCCGTTGGATAGAGCGATTGTCCAGCATAACGATGTCTTCGAACACAAACATTCGTTTCTTGATTTCGTCTGCCAGTTCGGGGTCCTGCAATTCCAAAGCTTCCAGAATGGTCTTCTCGGTGGAACGATCCACCCCGTTCAACACCTGAACAATCGCGTCGATGCCGCCGCCAGCCGAGAAGTCGTGAACTCCCACCTGCGACAGTTTTGCTTCAAGAACCCGTTCCACGTCATTTACAACTTCCGGGGATGTCCGGTCCATCAGGGCGATCCTTCTGGCGATGTCTGCCTGAACGTCCTGCGGCAACGCGGAGAGAATCATCCCGGCTTGTGCGGGATCCAGGTAAGCCAGAACCAGAGCGATGGTTTGAGGATGTTCATTCTGAATAAAATTCAGGATCTGGTTAGGGTCCGCCCTGCGGGCAAATTCGAAAGGTCTTACCTGCAAGGAAGCGGTCAAACGGCTGATGATTTCCAAGGCTTTCTGATTGCCAAGGGCTTTCTCCAAAACTTCCTTGGCGTATTCAATTCCGCCTGTGGAGATATATTCCTGGGCCATGCAGATCTGGTGGAATTCTTCCAGCACCGCTTCTTTCTCTGCGTGTTCAATTTTCCGAACGTTGGCGATCTCCAATGTCAACTGCTCAATCTCGTCATCACGCAAATGCTTGAATATTTTGGCCGATATTTCAGGCCCCAGAGTGACAAGAAGAACCGCAGCTTTCTGGCGACCGGACAGTTTTTGATGGGACATAATGCGTGCCATGCCGATACACTCCTACTCCTCTGCCAGCCAGGTTCGCAGCAGATTGACAAAGTCTTCAGGTTTCTGCTTGACCATCTTCTCAAGCTGCTTCTTCATCCTTTGCTGTGATGTCTCTTCTTGTGAAATTTCCAAGGCAGTCACCGGCACCGGCTTAACGTCGACAACTTGTGCGTCTTCATCTTCCCTGCGTCTGCGGGCGATCATGAGCACTCCTCCGCCCAACAGCAGCAATCCTGCGGCAATTCCGCCGATAACCCAGGGATTTTCGTACCATTGTCTGGTAAAAGGGTTTGGCGGAACCTGGAACACCGTTCCCATCACCGTTATATCCGTATTGTTGCTTCCGTCGTTTTTGTATCCAATAGCTGTGGCAACCAGGTTGGTGATGTCCTGTTTTTGCTGGTTGTTGATTTGGCCGTTTACAAGCACCGATACGGACATCTTTTTGATTTCAAACGCCTGGCCGACACGTTGAACGATCTCCTTGTTGACTTCCCAGTTGGTAGTCCTGGAAGATTCCTCAGAATTGCTTGCCTGACCGCCGGCCGCTTTCAAGTTAGGTTGGGCTTGCGGATTGTTCGCCGGATTCGGAGTTCCAGGAGCCCCGCCCTGAACAGGAGTATTCTCCGAGGATTTGGTTGTCGTTTGTTCCGATCTCTTGATTCCGTTGCTGCCATTCCCTTCCACCGGCGTGTAAATTTCAGCCTGGCTGTTCACCTTGTCAAAGGATACTTCCGGATTCACCAGCACTTCCACATTCCCAAAGCCAAACATCTTCTCCAAGGCATTGCGGATTCGCTTCTCGAAGTCCTGTTGGATCATCTTCCGAACTTCCAGTTCTTTCGTAGCAACAGCCCCATTCAGTTGCCCGTTGGGAAGTTTACTGTCTTCCGCCAACCGGACCCCGTTTTGGTCAACAATTGTAATATTTTCCGTTTTCAATCCTTTGACAGAGCCTGCCACCAGCTGCTGAATTCCTTGCACCTGCTCCTGGGACAGGCTTGCACCCGGAGCCAAATTCAGGAAAACGGATGCTTTGGCGTCCTGCATATCTTGCTGTATGAAGAGCCTCCGCTCAGGCATGACGATATGTACCCTGGCATCCTGAATGCCCTTGATCGAGCGAATGGTATTGGCGATACTGCCCTGCAAAGCGTTCTGGTATTTGACGGCAAATTCGTTTTCCGTCATGCCAACAATGCTTTGTTCATTGAAGATCCCGAAATCGATATGTCCCGAGTTGGGGAGGTTGTTCATGGCCAGTTGAACCCGGGCCTTGTCAGCATGCTCTTCCGGCACCAACACCGAAGTTCCCTGAATCCTGTTGGGGATCTTCATTTCATCCAGTTTGGCGACGATCTCGCCTGCGGTCCCAGGTTCTAGATTGGAGTATACTGCTACATAATTTGGGCGAAACGCAAACCAACTGAGAAGCGCAACAGTGAGGACAAAGAAGACACCGGCGATCACGAGATTCCGGCGTTGATGAACCTCCAACTGTTTCCAATACCCCGTAGCACGTTCCATTAATTCACGAATGCGTTGGTTCACAATGTCACCTCGTACATGGTCCTGACAAATAAGTTACTTGGATAAGCAGTTCAGAAAGCCACTACATTTGCATGCGCATAATCTCTTGATAAGCTTCCACCGCTTTGTTGCGAACCTGAACCGTCAATTGCAGGGCAAGCGATGCTTTCTCACCTGCAATCAGGACAGAATGCAGGTCCGTTCCCTGACCGGCAGCCAACCGCTGGGTCATTGCTGACGACTGTATTTCCATGTTGCCTACTTGATCCAACGCATTGGCTAAAGCTGCAGAAAAAGACTGACCCGATGCAGGTTTGGTCGGCGCCGCCGACTCCGGGGCAGCAACCGGAAGCATGTTTGTCACTTTGTCAATCATTTGTCATCCCGCCTATCTTCCGATCTCGAGAGCTTTCAGCGCCATTGCTTTCGCGGCGTTGACCGCCGTTACATTGGCCTCGTATCCTCTGGACGCCGCAATCATATCCACCATCTCGGCCGTTACATCCACGTTGGGCATCCGAACATACCCATAACCGGGATCATTCGGATCCTTGACGGCATCCGGATGGGACGGGTCATAGACAAGCTTGAACGGGGTTTCCATATCCTTCTCAACGGCGGTCACAGCAACTCCCAGACCGGGAGACTGAAGCTTGTTTCCAAGAACGGATGCGAATGAACCACTCCCTTCTACCGGAGAGAAAATGACTCTTTGCCGTCTGTAAGGTTCGTTCGGGTTGTCAACCGACCGCGTGGATTGGGCGTTGGCAATGTTGTTGGCAATCACGTCCATTCGCAGCCTTTGTGCGGTAAGGCCGGACGCGCTGATATTGATACCGTCAAACAATCCCATCTTTAACGTCCTCCAATCGCATTGCGAAGTTTGGCAAAATGCCCGTTGATCTGTTGAATCAAAGCGTTGTATTTGATCTGATTCTGCGCAAGCTGGGTCATTTCCGAATCAATGTCCACATTGTTTCCGTTGTTGTTGTATATGGTGGAATCTTCCGCAACGATTTCGGGTTGAATTTGACTAAAGGAATGGACTCCTATCGGAATGTGTCTAGGGTGGGTAACCATTCCCTTAATGGGGATGGAATCGTCATCCAGATAGGATTGAAGAGCGGAGTCAAAGGAAATATCGCTCCGTTTGAAATTTGGGGTATCCACATTTGCAATATTGTTCGCCAACACTTTGTGGCGGAGGCTGGAAGCATCCAGGGAACGTTCCAAAATTTGCGCTGTCTTTGTATTGAAGAAGGTCAAAGAGGTCCCCTCCAACGACATTTTTTTAAATTAGTTCGCCAGAATTACCCATAATCCTGCACGAATCGACACAAACTCAGGAAATATCTTCTTGTTTCGGCATCCAAGACCACTAAATAAGAAAAAAGTCCTGTTTTGCATAGGACTTCCATTATTTTTACACTAGGTCTTTTGTCATGCCCGATCAAGGAAAAACAAAAAACACCCCAAGCTTGAAGCATAAGGGGTGTTTTGCAAATTTTTTACAATACTTTCACAAAATGAACTGGCTCAGATCTCTGTTTTTCACAATTCCGGCCAGTTTCTCCTCCACGTATTCCGGCGTGATAATGACCTTCTGCGGTCCTATGTCAGCAGCTTCGAAAGACAGATCCTCCAGCAGTTTCTCCAGCAGGGTATGCAAACGTCTGGCACCGATATTCTCCGTTTGCTGGTTCACTACCGTTGCCAACTCCGCAATCTTTTGAATCGCTTCCCCGGTAAATTCCACCTCGACTCCCTCTGTCTTCAGGAGCGACGTATACTGCTTGGTCAGGGCGTTTTGCGGTTCGGTCAGAATCTGCCGGAAGTCTTCAGCCGTAAGACTTTGCAGTTCTACCCGGATCGGGAACCGCCCCTGCAGTTCGGGAATCAGATCAGATGGCTTTGAAATATGGAACGCGCCTGCCCCAATAAACAAAATGTAATCGGTTTTGACCGGGCCGTATTTGGTCATGATGGTTGACCCTTCCACAATGGGAAGGATGTCCCGCTGTACGCCCTCCCTTGAAACATCGGGTCCTCTGTGGTCTTTGCCGGCAATCTTGTCGATTTCGTCGATAAAAATGATCCCTGACTGCTCGGCGCGGTGGACTGCCTCTTGCGTCACTTCATCCATATCGATCAGCTTCTGGGCTTCTTCCTGAATCAAAATCTTACGGGCGTCTTTGACTGGCAGCTTGCGCTTCTTCCGGCGTTTGGGAATCAGGTTGCCCAACATCTCCTGCATGTTCATGCCCATTTCGTTATTCCCGCCGCCGCCAAACAAATCGAACATCATGGGGGTTGAGTCTTCCATGTCAATTTCCACGATGGTTTCTTCCAGATCTCCGCGCCTCAACGCATCCCGGATGTCTTTTCGCCGCATCCTGATGTGTTCCGGAGTTTCGGGAGGTTCTGTTTGCTGTTGGGTTTGTCCCTGGAACAGCATTTCAAACGGGTTTTTAAACTGTTTTTCCCTGACGGGGTCGGGAACCAGCAGATGCACCAGTCTGTCTTCCGCCATCTGGCGGGCCCGGTCTTCCACTTTGGCCATCTTTTCTTCCTTCACAATCCGGATGGCCGTCTCCACCAAATCCCGGACCATTGCCTCCACGTCACGGCCAACATACCCCACTTCCGTGAACTTGGTGGCCTCCACTTTGACAAAGGGCGCTCCGACCAGCTTT
>NZ_BDUF01000095.1:116906-121059 GCF_002335525.1 Effusibacillus lacus | reverse complement strand
GCCAACCGTCTTGCAATTTCGGTCTTGCCCACACCAGTGGGTCCGATCATCAGGATATTTTTGGGTGTCACCTCATCGCGCATCTCATCTGGCAGCAAGCTGCGGCGGTAGCGGTTGCGAAGCGCCACGGCAACCATTTTCTTCGCCTGTTTTTGCCCCACAATGTACCGGTCCAATTCGGCAACAATCTGTTTCGGTGTCAGGCTTCCTTTCATGGCCCTGCCCCCTCTTAATCGATCTCTTCCACAACGATGTTGGAGTTTGTAAAGACACAAATTTCTGCAGCAATTTTCAATGCTTGTTCGGCAATGTCCCGTGCCGGCAAATCGGAATGCCTGGCCAGCGCACGACCGGCCGCCAGTGCAAAGGACCCGCCGGAACCGATGGCCAGGATTCCGTCATCCGGCTCAATCACTTCCCCATTGCCGGAAATCAACAGCAAGTGGTCCCTGTTCATTACAATCAGCATCGCTTCCAGCTTGTGCAGGATTTTGTCCGAACGCCATTCCTTGGCCAATTCGACGGCAGCCCGCTGCAAATTGCCGTGATATTCTTCAAGCTTTGCCTCAAACTTTTCGTACAAAGTGAAAGCGTCGGCTACAGACCCTGCAAAACCGGCCACCACTTCACCGCGGTACAGACGCCGCACTTTTTTGGCTCCGTTTTTCATGATCATGCTGTTGCCAAACGTCACCTGTCCGTCGCCGGCCATGGCCGATTTGCCGTCTTTCCGGACCGCAAATATTGTTGTCGCATGAAATCCATTCATAAAATGACTCCCATCATAGTTTATTTTTCGGGGTCCCCGCCAAGTGCTTGTCACTTGGTGGGGTAATTTTATGCTCTTGGGTGTGCATTCATATATACGCGAAGCAGTTTCTCTTTAGTCGTATGGGTGTAAATCTGGGTGCTCGACAGGCTTGCGTGCCCCAACAATTCCTGAACCACCCGGAGATCGGCTCCGGCATCCAGCAAATGGGTAGCAAAGGTATGCCTCAGAACATGGGGAGAAATGGACTTCTGGCCTGCCACCTGCCGGATGTATTTATCAACGATTCGACGCACGGACCGGACAGACAAAGGTTCTCCCCGATAATTGAGAAATAAAGCCTTCTGCAAACCCGATCCTCCGCCCGGCAGCAATTGTGGCCTCCCCCTCTCAAGGTAGAGCCGGACAGCATCCGCCGCCTTCTTTCCTACAAGCACAATCCTTTCCTTGGCCCCTTTGCCGAACACTCGCACCGTACCCATGTCGAAATCGAAGTCTTCCTGCCTCAACCCCATGCATTCGCTCACACGAATGCCGGTTGCGTACAGCAGCTCCAATATCGCCCGATCCCTCAAGCCCAGAGGGCCATCGGGTGTTGGCGCTTCCACCAGCCGGGTAACTTCTTCAATGTAAAGAAAATTCGGTGTGCGCTTTTCCAGTTTGGGAGTGGACACCGACTTGGCGGGATTCTTGTCGACAATGCCCTCCCGCATCAAAAAATCATAGAAAGAACGCAAGCAGGAGACCTTCCGGGATAATGTCCGGCGTGCCGCTTTGGCCATAAACAAGCGCGACAAAAACGTCCGGATCCCCACATGTGTCACATCTCCGAACTTCTCTATCTGTTCCTCCGCAAGAAATGCACAAAACTGTTCCAGATCGCTCTGATAGGCATCGATGGTATGAACGGATGCGTTCTTCTCGACTCGCAGGTATTCCAGAAACAAATCCACCGCTTGCTGTTTGGTCATAAGCCTCTCCTCCGCCCTCTTCTTGAACCTTTATCGGGCGCGCACGGATTGATCCAGTGAAGTGTCCATAAACTCTGTCAAAGAAGCAAGCGCTCGTTCCGATATCTTTTCGTTCTTGAGGCGCTTGTCCCTGATTTTCTCTCCCAACGACGGAAGCAGGCCGAAAGTGGCGTTCATTGGCTGGAAATTATCCGGTGCCGCATGAGTAATGTAATAAGCCAGAGCTCCAATTGCCGTATCACGTGGAAACACAAGCGGGTCCAGTCCGCGGGCTACCCGCCCCGCATTGATCCCCGCTATAAGACCTGCAGCGGCCGATTCCACGTACCCTTCCACCCCCGTGATCTGCCCCGCGAAAAAGAGGGTCTCCCGGCTCTGCAACTGGTAGGTTTGTTTCAGTACCCTGGGGGAGTTGATATAGGTATTGCGGTGCATGACGCCAAACCGGGCAAACTCCGCCTTTTCCAGCCCCGGTATCATGCGGAACACCCTCGCTTGCTCTCCCCATTTCAAATGGGTCTGAAACCCTACGATATTGTACAGCGTGGCTGCCGCATTATCCTGTCGAAGCTGCACCACTGCAAAGGGAATTTTTCCGGTCCGCGGATCAGGCAGCCCAACCGGCTTCATCGGTCCGAACAGCAGGGTCTGACGCCCGCGTTTGGCCATCACTTCGATCGGCATGCAGCCCTCAAAGTAAACCTCTTTCTCAAACTCCTTCAGAGGGGCGGCTTCCGCAGCAATCAGTGCTTCGTAAAACCGGTCAAATTCTTTCTCCGTCATCGGGCAATTGATATAAGCCGCTTCCCCTTTGTCATACCGGGACGCAATGTACACCTTGTCAAAGTCGATGGATTCCTTGTGAACGATCGGGGCAGCCGCATCGTAGAAATACAGGTATTCTTCCCCTGTCAGGTTTGCTATGGAGCGGGACAAAGACAGAGACGTCAGTGGACCGGTTGCAATCACAACGATCCCATCAGAGGGAATTTCCCCGATTTCCTCCCGGACGACCTCAATCATTGGGTGTCCGGTGACTCTTTCCGTCACTTCTTGCGAAAACAGATCCCTGTCAACCGCCAGGGCACCGCCTGCGGGAACACAGGTCTTGTCGGCGGAAGCCATAATGACCGAATCAAGACGCCTCATTTCTTCCTTCAACAAGCCGACCGCATTGGACAGACTGGCACCACGAAGGGAATTCGAACAAACCAACTCCGCAAAATTCCCGCTGATGTGAGCGGCTGTTTTCACGACAGGCCGCATTTCATACAAACGGACTTTGACACCCTGCCTGGCGATCTGCCAGGCGGCTTCCGACCCCGCCAATCCTGCCCCCACAACTGTAACTTGATTTGACAAAAGGATTCCCCCTACAAGACATCATTTCCCGCCAATGTAACAAGTACTTTGACAGGGTTCTGCCTTGTCATGGTCCCCGCCAAAGTACTTGACTGTCAGATTCTTTTCATTGATCCGATTCTTCGGCAGCCGGCAGGGACGGTGCTTCCTGATGCGCACATTCCGGATTGGAGCACACCCACTTTTCCGAATTCTCTCCTTTGCCGGCCCGTTTGCTGACAAGAGGTTGGCCGCATTCGGGACAAGCTTTCCCCACCGGGCGATCCCAAAGAATGAAGTCGCATTCCGGATAGTTGTTGCAGCCGTAGAATACCCGCCTGCGTTTGCCCTGACGCTCTACCAGTTGTCCGGTCTCACACCTTGGGCAGGCGACACCCACTTCCTTTAGAATCGGTTTGGCATTCCGGCATTCCGGAAACCCTGGACAAGCAAGAAATTTGCCAAAGCGTCCATGCTTATATACCATCATCCGGCCGCACTTCTCACATGCCACATCGGATACTTCTTCCTGCAGCGTCACATGTTTCATCTCTTCTTCTGCCGTTTTCAGGTCTTTCTCAAAGTCGCCGTAGAAGTCGTCCAGCATCTTCACCCAGTCCACCTGGCCCTCTTCCACGCCGTCCAGGCTCTCTTCCAGGTTTGCTGTGAACTCAACGTCGATGATTTGAGGAAAAAATTCCTTCATCATCTCTACGACAATTTCCCCAAGTTCTGTGGGCACAAATTTCTTCTCCTGAAGGAGCACGTAACCCCTTTTCTGGATGGTCTCCAGGGTCGGGGCATAGGTACTGGGGCGACCGATCCCCAACTCCTCCATGGTCTTGACCAGACGTGCTTCGGTGTACCGAGGCGGCGGTTGGGTGAAATGCTGTTTCGGATCCAGTTTTGGCTGATGTAAACTTTGCCCTTCTTCCAGCGGCGGCAAAAACTTCTCGTCCTCTTCCTTCCCCTCATCATTCCCTTCAATGTATAAGGTCATGAATCCGGGAAACTTGATTTTGGAACCGGTTGCCCGAAAGACCGCATCATTGGCCCTGATGTCAACCGTCAT
>NZ_BDUF01000095.1:94809-116825 GCF_002335525.1 Effusibacillus lacus | reverse complement strand
GTGTCCAACACGGCCGGAGCCATCTGCGATGCAACGAAACGTTCCCAGATGAGCCGGTACAAGCGCAGCTGATCGCGGGTCAGATGCTCCTTCAACTTGTCCGGGTGAAGGTTCACCGATGTGGGGCGAATCGCTTCGTGGGCATCCTGTGCTCCTTCTTTTGCGGTATATTGGCGGACAGAGGCCGGGTAATACCTGTCTCCGTACTGGCGAATGATGAAATCTTTGGCCTCTGCCTGTGCTGCAGGAGATATGCGGGTGGAATCGGTTCGCATGTAAGTAATCAATCCGACCGTGCCCTCTGAGCCAATATCAATTCCTTCATACAATTGCTGGGCAATGGACATGGTCTTGCCCGCCCGGAAATTAAGCTTCCGAGCCGCTTCCTGCTGCAAAGTGCTCGTGATAAACGGGGGAGCGGGATTGCGCTTCCGCTCACTCTTCTTGACTTCTGCGATTTTGTATTCAGCATCCCGAACATGCGCCAGCAATTGTTGAACTGCCTGTTCGTTGGGAAGTTCCGTCTTCTCGATCGATTTTCCCTTTTGATATCCGTGGAATTTGGCTTCGAATTTTTGTTTGTCCACCTGAAAAAGAGCAGTTACCGTCCAATATTCCTCCGGCTTGAAATTGCGAATCTCGTTTTCGCGGTCCACAATCAGGCGAACGGCAACCGATTGCACCCGACCGGCAGACAACCCCTTTTTCACTTTCTTCCAAAGCAGGGGCGATATCTGGTAACCCACAAGACGATCAAGGATTCGTCTCGCTTGTTGGGCGTTCACCAAATCCATGTTGATTTGTCGAGGGTGTTTGAAGGACTCCTTGATAGCGTCTTTGGTAATCTCGTTGAAAACCACACGGCAGGCCTGTTTCGGGTCAATCTCCAGCACGTTGGCCAAGTGCCAGGCGATCGCTTCCCCTTCCCGGTCAGGGTCGGCTGCCAGATAGATCGCTTTCACTTTCTTGCTCTGATCTTTCAGTTCCTTTAACACATCGCCCTTCCCCCGGATGGTTATATACTTCGGAGAGAAGGAATGCTGGATGTCCACCCCAAGCTGACTTTTTGGCAAATCGCGTACGTGTCCCATGGATGCCTTGACGATATATTTTTTTCCGAGATATTTCCCGATTGTTTTCGCCTTGGCGGGAGACTCTACAATGACCAGATAGTCGGCCATATGTCCCCTCCTTTATTTGATGTTTTGTTATGTCTATGTATAAGGATTCCGTTATTTGCCATGGTTCTTATACTAAACCGCTGGCTTGTTCATTGTCAAACAAAGGCCCTCATGTAAAGTTGACCGGGCATTTGTTTGATGTAGCCTTTAATCTCCATTTCGATCAGAAGCCGGTGGAGTTCCCCCTTGGATATCTGGCTTACGCGAAGCAATTGATCCAGATGGGCAGCGCCATACCCGATCGATTCCAGCACAAGCCGCTCTTCGAGGGTCAATTGTTCCGGCGGGGTTGTCCTTATATGGCATGTATTCGTTTTCCAATCCGGAAATTCCTCCCATATGTCATCAATCCCTGTTATAAGTCTTGCTCCTTGCCGTATCAAATCATTCGTTCCCAGGCTTAAAGGGGATGTAATGGGTCCAGGCACCGAAAACACTTCCCGATTCTGCTCCAATCCATGATTTGCCGTGATCAGGGACCCGCTTCTGCGGGCTGCTTCCACAACCAACACTCCGCGAGAAATCCCGGAAATTATGCGGTTGCGGATCGGGAACATACCGGGGTGGGCGGTCGCAAGGGGATGAAATTCGGATATCAGGGCTCCCTGCCGGCTGATGCGCTCAGCAAGGGAATGGTTATAGGCAGGGTACGCTTTCAGAATTCCGCCTGCCAGTACGGCAATGGTCTTCGTACCCGTCTGCAAGGCCGCCTCGTGAGCAATCATATCTATGCCCCTGGCCATTCCGGAGACAATCGTTATGTGCTGTTCAGCCAATTGGCTGGCAAGCTTGTTTGCAATCATTATGCCATAATTGGTGGGATTGCGGGAACCGACAACCGCCATTGTACGGCTCTCGTCAGGAGGGGGAAACTCGCCTTTTACATAAAGAATATGGGGAGGATCGTAAATCTGCTGCAACAAGAAAGGATAATCGGGGTCGCTGATGTGAATGACGCGGATTCCGTGGCGCTTCAGAAAGTTCTCCTGTTCCAGGAAAGAATAAGTGGGTCTGGAACTGACAATTTTCTGAACGATTTTATTTTCAACAACCGCACGTTCCTTCAGGTCGGACTCCGAAGCCTCCCATACAGCTTCGGCGCTTCCATAGCTCTCAAGCAGTTTCTGGCACCGGAGATACCCAACCCCGGGAACATTCATTAACCATTGGACATAATCACATTCTGAACGCATGGAAACCTCCTGAAATCTTATTTTCGATAAAATTGGGCCCGTGAAATCCCTGCGAGTTTGTGCTTGGCTGGGGGAATTGTTTAGGGGAAGGGGGATGGGCTGGACAGAAAAAAGGGAGGCCTGGCAGCCTCCCGTAAACGTGCTGTTACTTCTTCGTGATGACCTGTTCGAGCATGCCTTTCTCTTTCAACAGTTCGACCAATGTGGAACCCATTTCGGAAGGAGTCGGGGCTACGCGAATTCCGCATTCCTTCATAACCGCGATTTTTTCCGCCGCTGTTCCCTTGCCGCCGGAAATGATGGCACCCGCGTGCCCCATACGCTTGCCGGGAGGTGCGGTTGCGCCCGCGATGAATCCTGCAACAGGTTTTTTCATGTTCGCTTTGATCCACTCAGCCGCTTCTTCTTCAGCCGTACCGCCGATCTCACCGATCATGATGACAGCATCCGTATCCGGGTCGTTGTTGAACATTTCCAGCACATCGATAAATTCCGTGCCTTTGACCGGGTCCCCGCCAATCCCCACCGCTGTGGACTGACCGATCCCGCGGGTTGTCAGTTGATGAACCGCTTCATAAGTCAAAGTTCCGGAACGGGATACCACCCCGACACGTCCTGGCATGTGAATATACCCGGGCATGATGCCAATCTTGCATTCGCCGGGAGTAATGACACCCGGGCAGTTGGGTCCGATCAGGCGGGTCCGTTTGCCTTCCATGTACCGCTTGACCTTGACCATGTCAAGCACCGGGATTCCTTCCGTGATGCAAATGACAAGATCCAGATCCGCGTCAACCGCTTCCATGATCGCATCCGCTGCGAAAGCAGGCGCAACATAGATGACGGATGCATTGGCTCCCGTTTTTGCTTTGGCTTCAGCGACCGTGTCAAAAACGGGAATCCCTTCCACTTCCGTGCCGCCTTTGCCGGGTGTAACCCCGCCAACCATCTGTGATCCGTATTCGATTGCTTGCTTGGTATGGAATAAACCGGTGGCACCCGTGATGCCTTGAGTAATGACTTTCGTGTCTTTGTTAATCAGAATACTCATCAGATTTCCCTCCGCACCCGAATTATTTCACGAGACCGACAATCTTTTCGGCAGCGTCGGCGAGAGAGTCAGCCGCGACAATATCAAGACCGGACTCGTTCAACTTCCGCTTGCCAAGTTCCACGTTGGTGCCTTCCAGACGAACCACCAACGGTTTGTCCAATCCCACTTCTTTCGCAGCCGCAATCACGCCCTCGGCAATCACGTCACATTTCATGATGCCGCCGAATATGTTAACCAGAATCCCCTTCACATTCGGGTCGGACAGAATGATTTTGAATGCCGCCGTGACCTTCTCGGTGGTGGCGCCGCCGCCCACATCAAGGAAGTTGGCCGGCATCCCGCCAAAATATTTGATCGTATCCATGGTAGCCATGGCAAGCCCCGCGCCGTTCACCATGCAACCGATGTTCCCATCCAGAGCAATGTAAGAAAGATCGTACTTGGAAGCTTCAATTTCTTTCGGATCTTCTTCATCCAAGTCGCGCAACTCGAGGACATCCTTGTGGCGGAACAGGGCATTGGAGTCAAAGTTCAGTTTGGCGTCGAGAGCCACGACTTTGCCATCGCCTGTAACTACCAGCGGATTGATTTCCGCAATGGAGCAATCTTTGTCAACAAACGCCTGATACAGGCCCATCATAAACTTGACAGCCTGGTTAACCAGTTCGCGCGGGATGTTGATGGCCAAAGCAAGTCTGCGTGCCTGGAAGGTCAACAATCCAACGGCAGGGTCAATCACTTCCTTGAAGATCTTCTCAGGGGTTTTGGCCGCCACTTCTTCGATTTCCGTGCCGCCTTCTTCCGATGCCATCATCACGACACGGCCGGTCGAACGGTCAACAACCACACCGACATAGTATTCTTTCTTGATATCGGACAATTCCTCGATCAAGAGCCTTTTTACGACTTTTCCTTCCGGGCCGGTCTGATGCGTTACCAGCGTCATGCCCAGGATTTGCTCAGCGTATGTACGAACTTCATCCAGATTTTTTGCAACTTTCACACCGCCTGCTTTGCCGCGGCCTCCCGCATGGATTTGCGCTTTGACCACAGCTCTGCCACCAAGTTTTTCGGCAATGCGAACCGCTTCATCCACAGAGAAAGCCACTTCGCCTTGCGGAACGGTCACTCCGTACTGCTTGAGGACCGCTTTGCCTTGATACTCATGGATATTCATCTCCCGCTGCCTCCTACCATTGATAAGTGAAAAAATGAACTTTATGTGTCCAGCTTCTTCCACTTACATACTATAGCACACATTATTCGGAACAAAAATATAAAAAGAAAACGGATTCATGCTTTTTTTGGACGGAAACGGATTATTTGTATTTCTGGTCGCTTTCGAACTTGATTTTGGCCTGGCATGCCGGGCAAATGTAGACATGATTTTCCTTTGCGGTTTGCACTTGCGTTGCATCAGTCTCCTGAGCTTCTGATGTAACTCCACACAAACTGCATCGCAACAAGTAGTCAGACATTTGGTCATCCACCTTTCAACAGTTGAAAATAGGGTATTTTCATTATACCGAATTGTCTGTTCGAATACATTTCAAACCAGGAGAATGAGCCATGAATTCTGGGCTGTCTGTCATCCGGTCCCGGCGGAATATCAAGTCATTCAGGCCGCCCCCATTGACGGAAAAGTGATTGTTGACAATATTAATGACAGGCCGGTTTGTGCTATAATAACGGAAACAGAGCAAGGGTGGTGCAAGATGGATCATTGTTGCGGTTTGACGATGGTTGCCCGGCTGCAGGACGTTTATTCCGAGAATTCGGTATTCATTCAGGATGTTCCGGTATTATACTGCCCGACCTGCCAAAACAGCTTCATCGCTCCCGAGATTGAATTGGACTACCATTTGTTTGCCCACAATTGTGCGACTGACGGTCTCCGTTCCGCCAGTTTGGCAGACGCCGCGGGGGACGATAAGATTCTGGGCATCCTTGAGAGATATCCGGAGGACATCCGGATTCGAACCTCTCAAAGAGTAGTCCAGGAACAGATAGATTCCACCCTGGACTTGCTGAATGTTGCCAAACATATGGATGATAAGGTTTGGCAGCAGGAGTTGCTGGAACGGTTGCAGATGTTTATCCGGTTGTCCGGTGTCAACCGGTTGTGAATTCCCCAAAGTGCTTGCCGTCCTGAATTCATCGCGACTCATGGCAGCCACCAGCTGGTTGCCTTCTCCCCTCTCGAACCCCATTTTACATAAGAGTCGTCCCTCAATTCATCCAGCAGGTTGCCCTCAAGTTCCACACGAATCAATTTCAATCCTTCCTTTCCAAGGTTTTTCACCACTGCCCATCCATGTCTTCTGCTTTCCACGATCTTGCGATTCCATTATCCCCTCCCTGTTTATGCGTTATGACAATAGTTTCCCTAAGTCTCACAAATCCAAATCGATCAGGAGTTGAATGCTGCATGTATGCATCAGTAAACGGCATTGCCCTGCTGGGAATCCAGGGGGAGCCCATTCTGGTGGAAGTTGACATATCCAATGGAATTCCCTGCTTTGATCTTGTGGGCTTGCCCAGTTCCTCCGTCAGGGAGGCGAAAGAAAGAGTCAGAGCTGCCATCCGGAATTCCGGATTTGAGTTTCCCCTGGGGCGGATCACCGCCAACCTCGCCCCTGCCGACCTGCGTAAGGACGGCCCGGGATATGATCTTGGTCTGGCTCTGGGAATCTTGTGCGCCAATGGGATCCTGAATGGGGACAAGCTTCGTTCCATCGCTGTCATTGGGGAGTTGGCCCTGGACGGCAGCGTTCGTCCCGTTCACGGCGTTCTTCCCATGGCTGCGGCAGCCAGGTGTGCCGGGTTCACAGAAGTAATTGTACCTGCAGGCAATCTGCAAGAGGCCAGACTGGTGGAAGGGATTCTGACGGTGCCCGTCAGACACTTGCGTCATGCGATCCAATATCTGAAGGAAGGTTCGCTGCCGCCGGAATCACAACCCTCCCTTTCTTCACCTGCGGGGAACAATTTGTTTGACGACCTGGCAGATGTCAGAGGCCAGCAACACGCAAAACGTGCGTTGGAAATTGCCGCTTCCGGCAACCATAACCTGGTCCTTATTGGCCCTCCGGGCTCGGGCAAAACCATGCTCGCACGCAGGCTTCCTTCCATTCTGCCGCCGCTTCTGCATGAGGAGTCTCTGGAAGTAACCATGATACACAGCACCGCCGGGTCGTTTAAAGAAACCGCTTCCCTCCTGTCGGTTCCTCCCTTCCGGTCTCCTCACCATTCCATTTCCGCCGCCGGCCTGATCGGCGGAGGAACGATTCCAAAACCGGGAGAAGTATCACTGGCCCACTGCGGAGTCCTGTTTCTTGATGAGATGCCGGAATTCAACAAAATTGCGCTGGAAGTACTGAGACAACCCCTGGAAGAGGGGAAAGTCACGATTGCCCGAGCCAATGCTTCGCTTACCTATCCTTCCCGGTTCTTGCTGGTCGGTGCGATGAACCCTTGTCCGTGCGGGTATTTTGGGCAAGATCGGGAGACAGGGGGCGAATCATGCACCTGTACGCCCTATCTGGTCCAAAAGTACCGGAACCGTCTGTCAGGGCCCCTGCTGGACCGGATTGATCTGCACGTGGAAGTTCCGCGTATCCGGTTCACGGATATTCACAGCATGGAACCGGCTGAGAACTCCTCCGAAGTGTTAAAACGCGTGCAAAAGGCCCGCTCAATCCAACAGCAACGGTTCCCCCGTCGAACTACACCCACCAATTCTCTAATGACGGCACACGAAGTCCGCAAATTCTGTCCTCTCACGAAGGAAGCTGCCGGTATGCTGCGGGACGCTTTTGAAAAATTGGCATTGTCCGTACGCGCACACGACCGGATTTTGAAGATGGCAAGAACCATTGCGGATCTCGAAGAAGCGGAAATCATTGACAGCAGCCACGTGGCGGAAGCCATTCAGTACAGATCTCTCGACAGAAAGCGGCGGATTTCGTCGTGCTAATTGCCTCGCAGTCGCATATTCTACTAACAAACTATCTCAAGCGGCGACCCGGGTGCAGGACATCCCCTCCTGCCTGACGAATAGTTGGTTAAGCATGGGAAGGAGGCGTTCTTATGGCGAAGCATCAACCTGGCATGAATCTCCCAGAAGTATTGAAAGCATTTGCTTGGCTAGACGTATATCTTGACTCGATCAAGATTGAAACCGGAGTGCCTGACTTGTACCATGCGGTATATGGCCGCGAATTGCCATCTATCCAAATCGATCTGTCGGACACCGAACCGATGCTGTTGTTTGACCTGTGCGACATGCTGGAGAAAAACGGCTATCAGGATCTGGTTCAGGAATTTTTCTCCCTTCTCGTTGAACATCGCATCGATGTGACATCCTGGACCATGAAAGACATTCCCAACCGCAAGCGAAAATAACCCTTTCCGGCACTAACAAGAGAGGGCTGTCTCCTGAACGGGACAGCCCTCTTCAATGAGGAGTCAAAGGGACACGTTTTGGCGTCACGATAATCTGTGGAACCGACAGCCCCGGCACTTCCACCACACGTACACCAACATGAAATACTTCTTCAAGCCGGTTGGTCCGGAATAATTCATGGGGAGTTCCAAAGAACGCAACCCTGCCCTCTTGCAACAAAAGCAAATAATCACAGTATTGGGCTGCCAGGTTCAGATCGTGAAGCACAGCGGCCCAAGTAAGCCCCTTTCCCTGTTCCTGTTTGAGCATATTCAGAAGTTCCATTTGGTGAAACAGATCCAGGTAAGTAGTGGGCTCATCCAGCAGCAACAACTCCGGTTCCTGTGCCAACACTTGTGCAAGCAGGACCCGCTGGCGCTCCCCCCCGCTGACTTCATCCATCTGTCGTTCCTTTACATGCACGGTACACGTTCGTTCCATGCTCTGCAAACAGATCTGATGGTCTCGATCACTTTCCGTCTGAAACCATCTCAGGTAGGGATACCGGGCCAACATTACGGTTTCATATGCGGTAAACCGGGACTCCACTTGCGAGATTTGTTGCATGAAGGCCAGCTTCCTTGCCAGTTCCTTGGCTTTATAGGTTTTAATGTCTGCATCATTCAGCAATACCCGTCCCTTGTCAGGCGACAAATGCCCTCCCATTACATGCAGAAGAGTGGATTTGCCAGCGCCGTTTGGGCCGATAATGCCGAGACTGCTTCTCTTTTCCAGGGCAAAACTGATCCCCTGCAGAATGGCCTTCCCCTGAACCGCCAAAGAAACCTGATCGACACGAATCATGACATCCCCCTCCTGCTTCGTTGCAACTGCCAAGCAAAGAAAGGCGCCCCAACGGCGGCAGTGACCACTCCAATCGACAGCTCCAGCGGGGGCATCACGGATCTCGCAACCGCATCACACAAAACCAAAAAGGTACCTCCAGCCAGTGTGGAGAAAGGAATCAGCAGCCTGTAATCGGACGAAATCCACAATCTTATGATGTGGGGAATCACAAGTCCGACGAATCCGATGATACCGGCGGAAGATACGGCGACTGCCGTCAACAGGGACCCGCTGACCAGCAAGACCCACTTGGCCCGTTCCACTTGTACCCCCAGGGAGGCAGCCCCTTTTTCCCCCATTGTGAGGGTGTTTAATTCCCTGCTGAAAGCCCAGATGACGGCAAAACCAAGCACAAAGAATGGAAGTACTATCATCCCGTGTTCCCAACTGCGAAGTCCCAAACTCCCCATTAACCAGAGCAAGATTTGCTGCGACTTGCTGTCAGGAGCCATCGATTGAATGAATATCAAAATGGCCCCGAAAAAGGCGTTCACCACAACCCCTGCCAGGATCAGGGTTTCCGTCTTCAATCTGCGCTCCGAACGTCCAATCCAGAATACGGCGGCGATGGAAAGCATGGCCCCCATGAAGGAAGCAACGGGAATGGAGTATCCGCTCCACATGGCAAATGAAGTTCCAAGTGTTATGGTGAGGGCGGCCCCGACAGAAGCCCCGGCCGAGACACCCAATATATAAGGGTCTGCCAGTGGATTTCTAAGTACCCCTTGAAATGCTGCACCGGCCAGGGAAAGGGAGGCCCCCACCAGAATTCCCAAAAGCACGCGCGGCAAGCGGATCCTGGCGATGATCGTTGCCTCGGTATCCGTCCAAGTGGGGGCAAAGAAAGAATCGAGCAACGGAACCTGGTGAAGCAAATACCCAATGGAATGGGAAAGCGGGATTGGGGAACTCCCGATGGAAATTCCGACTCCCGCACTTAGAACCAATAATATGGACAGCAGGATGAGTCCTGTAACCAGTTTTGATTTTTTCATTCCTTAAATAGATCGGGGTGGATGGCTTTTGCGAACTGTTCCAATCCTTCCGCCAGTCTCGGCCCCGGACGTGAGACCAGGTTGGTGTCAACAGCCACAATCCGTTTCTCTTTCACCGCCGGAATGCTCTCCCACCCGTCGCGTTTCAGGATGTCTGCCTGTACTTGATTGGTCACGCCATGAGTAGAAATGATCAACTGCGGTTTCTTGGCTACCACTTGCTCTCCGGATATTTTTGCCCAACCGTTTGTATCCGCAAACGCGTTCCTGCCTCCAGCCAGAGTAACCAGCTCATCCATGAAGGTTCCCTTTCCTGCGGTGAAGATCTCCGGAGCCGGATAAACCTCCACATACACAAGCGGTTTCTTGTCTTCGGACAGTCCTTTCAGCTTGCCTTTCACATCCGCCAGCTTTTGATCCATGTATTTGACGATTTCTTCAGCCTTTGCCGCGGAGTTCGTGATTTTGCCGATATCCTTGATAGCCTGCTGCACTTCTGCAAATGTTTTCGGTTCAACGGCATATACTGTGAGGCCCAGCTTCCTCAGCGCCTGTATGGCGTCCGTATTGAGAGAAGCCCCGCCCACCACCAGATCCGGTTTTTGTGCCACTACCTTTTCGGTATCGGTCTTCAAGTCTCCGATTATGGGTTTCGACTTGGCTTCCGCAGGATAATCGGACCATTTGTCCACTCCTACAATTTTGTCGCCCAATCCCAGAGCAAACAGGATTTCCGTTTCGCTGGGAACTAGAGATACGATCCGTTTGGGTTCTTCTTTGATGGTAACCTCTGTTCCGGTTGCATCTTTGATTGTCAGTGGATAGATCGTTTGCTGCCCGCTGGTGGTTTTATCCTGGCTGGGTGTCGGCTGTTGCTGAGCAGTTTCTTTCGTACCGCAACCGGTTGTGATACCGGTTGCAAGAATCAATGCTGTTACGATAGAAAACCATTTGTTCAATATTGTTTCTCCCCTTTCATATTCTGTCTAACGCAACAAACCCCTGACTTCCAAACGAGTCAGGGGCAGAAAGGCATATAAGCGATAACGGACGCTGTGTACCTGCTGCCACGCCCTTTCCTCGAAGGCCTGTGGGCAGCGTGTCGGCAGGTCTCCTGGCTCAAGTTCATCACTTCCGTTGGTCTTCCCGCTTTCGCAGTGACCCTAAACAACGGAAGCTCCCTTTTACAGTGGCGGGACCGCATCGGATTCACACCGATTTCCCTATTCTCTCTCTGGCGAGAGCACCGACATGCTGTAATTATGTATGAAAATTGAAATGCTTATTTTTTCTTCTTGAAGAGACTTTGCTTGTTCTTCTCGTTCACGTTTTTCATTTGCCGTGTGATCTGGGCAAGCTGTTTCTTGTTCAGATTCCGCCCCATGCTCCTTGCCATGGCCTGAATTTCGGCCTCCGACATCTGCATGTTGGCCATCTGTTTCTTCATGTATTGAACCGCCAGATAGAAACCGGCCACAACGCCCAATAGAAATGAAAGAATGCCAATTACCCAATACCAAACCATCATGTTCACTCCTGTTCAAATTCCAGTTGCTGCATTTCAGAAAGCATTCTGTATATGTTCGAGCACCGGATCTTGTCCGTTCTCATACATCTGTATGCTGATCATATCAAAACGGGTTCGGGACGTGCAAACACGATTCGACGCCAAAAAAACACTTGCCACTTGCCGTACCTTTCTCTGCTTGCGCCAATCGACCGATTCGGCGGGGAATCCGAACCTTGTTGACGACCGTGTGCGAACTTCGACAAACACCAGACATGACCCGTCTTGTGCCACGATATCGATTTCACCACTACGGCAGCGCCAATTCATGGCTACAATCTGCCACCCAAGCGACTCGAGATGTTTGCGTGCAAGGGCTTCGCCCCACTTTCCTCTTTCCACCCGGCGGTCCTTCATCCCTGGACCTCCGCCTGCCGATCCGACTTTCGTTCCAGGTATTGAATGAACACGAGGATTTCCGCCACCGCCTGGTACAGTTCCGGCGGAATCTCTTTGCCGACATCAAACGCCAGCAGGGTCTCGACCAGGGCAGGATCTTCGTAGACGGGAACCCCGTTTTCCCTGGCAAGTTCAATGATTCGCCGCCCCACTTCCCCCTGTCCGCTGGCTACCACCCGGGGAGCCTGGTCGGCAGCGGGATTATAGGAAAGCGCAGCCGCTTTGTTGGATTTTTTGCCGGTCATGTCATCACCTATACTTTCAGATCCAGAGTCCCAGCCGATACCAGCATCGGCAGATGAGCGAAGGGCGAAACCGCATCCGTCTTCCCTGTCTCTTTGCGAACAGTCCCCAACTGATACCCCGCCTGTTGCAGCCCCTCGCGCAAAACGGACAAGTCCCGATCGCCCACTTCAAACTGATCATCCGCAGCAAGAACAAATCGGAGAGACACAAGCCGCTCCACAATCTGCACATGCAGGCCAAATTCCCCAAGCGAGGGCATTGTAAGGTGAAAATACAGGAAACAGTTATAGGGATCCAACAGCTTCCCCGATTTCTTCCGGGTAAGCAGATGAATTTTTGCATCGGCCGTTTGTTGTCCCGATTGCACCGGCAACGAAAAGTAGTGGTAATAAAAAACCCCGGTATCATCTCTGACGGAATGCATCAATTGTTGACCGGCAAGATGCTGAAACGCCCGCTCTGCCAATTGGGATTCCGGGTGGGCTTGCAATTGTGCCAGCAAGAAAGACTTGAGAGTATCTGATGATACCGCTTCAGGGCCAGCCTTCTGCAACTGGCCGATCTGGGCTTCGTGCTGGAGGCCCAGTCGATTCACCGCCTCTTGCAATACAGCCCCTCTGTCTTTTGTTGGAAGTGCCGCCAACTCATTTAATTTCAGGGTAACGGCTTCAACCGGAGTCTTGGGGTTAGGTGTTTCCTGGTTCCCTTTCACCGCCGCTTCCCCTTTGACCGCTACAGGTTCCCCGGATCTTACGGGGACCGGGTTCTCCAGCTTTGAGGAAAGCGGAGAATCAGCTTTAGCGCCAGAAGGACTCTCCGGTCTTGAAAGCTGTGTATTGTCCAAAGCGGCGGGAGCTTTCCCAGCCGGGTTTCCTGCCAGGGGTTGTGTCAGGGGGTGTGCCGGGGGTTCTGTCGGCGTATCTGTGTCGCTGGCTGTGATATTTCCCGTTAAGAGCAGCCCGGATTTGTTTGCATTCTCCCGGCCGTTTACCGAAAGATTCATCACGCCATCCCCAGTCTCCATGCCCGACAGAAGTTCTCCCAGGGAGGGCCCGTTCCAAAGAGCATCCACCGCTTTATAGGCACTGGGAGTCAACGGAAGATTCTTGACCGCCATCCGGACGATCGTTTCAAGAACCTGTACCATCCGCGAATCGTTGGCTGGGGGGGTACCTTTGTCTGGTGCCGTTTTTTGCTGCGATATTATGCTGGATCCTGTTTGGGGACGAGGCTGGTTGACCGCCTCCGCATCCCCGTTCGCTTCCTGCTCCACCTGCTTGTACAATGTCTCTATGGATTGAACCAGTGAGGAGGTCACTGACTGTCCTGCAGTCAATAAGCGGCTGACCACTTGTCTGGTTAATGGGGTATCCGGCAGGTCAAGGTTTTTCAACAGACGATCGAAAGGCAAACTTTGAGTCCGTTCGAGCGCTGTTCCCTTTGGATTCGACGGGTTCGACTCCCCACCGGAAATCTCTGCGGCAAAGGGACTTATTTTTAATTCCAAAAGACCGTTTTCCATAGGTCCAACGACAAGTAGAGGGACGACTGTTCCTTTTGGCAATTGGGTTTCCAAACGTGCTTGCACCACATGTCCCTTGATTTGCAGTGTCGCCGCATGCTCGTCAAGCATCTCAAGCAGGGTGGCCTGAACCAGCTCGCCCGCTCTTAAATCCAAACCTTTAAGAACTGTGTCGGAACGTACGGTCTGCCCAAGGGCTTTCAGAAGAGACGGCCAAATGTTCATGACTTCAAGCCCCCCTTAAGGGGCCCCTCCCCGCCTCGGCTACCGGTGCAAAGGATCGCCGGTGAATGGGGCAGGGGCCATATCTTTGCAATGCATCGATGTGCTCCGGTGTAGAATACCCCATATGCCGTTCGAAACCATACTCGGGATAGATCCGTCCGTATTCCTGCATTAAACGGTCACGAGTAACTTTCGCCAGAATGGAAGCTGCCGCAATCGAATGGCTTTTGGCGTCTCCTTTTACAATCGGCATTTGGGGAACGGATACGCCAGGTATCGTCACCGCATCGTTAAGCAGGTGATCCGGCATTGTATCCATCGCCTTAATAGCTCGTCTCATGGCCTCATAAGCAGCCTGAAGAATGTTGTATGTATCGATGTAATCCACATCCACAATTCCGATGCCGAATGCCACCGCTTTCTCACGAATCAGATGGAACAGGCTCTCTCTTTGCCCGGGTGTCAGCTGCTTGGAATCGTTCAAGCCAGGAATTTCAATGCCGAGCGGAAGGATACACGCGCCCGCCACAACCGGCCCCGCCAAAGGCCCGCGGCCTGCTTCATCAACTCCTGCAATCGTCTGAAACCCCTGGGCGGCCAAAGACCGTTCGAAAGTCCAAAGCTCCTCCATGCGTTTGGCTTCCATCTGCAACTTGGAGCGCTTTCTGAGGTAAGACTCGGCTATGGCGCGAACCCCCTGCCGGGAATCTTTTCGCATGGCTCCCAGGATTCGAGCGGACACTTCTGTTTGACTGTCCAACCAATCTTTGATCTCCTGCACCGATTTGATCTTCAGGTCTTTCACATTCATTCGCTCCTTTGCCGTGTTCTACAAATTCGGCGTCTGAGACCTGACTTCCTGCTGCCTGATTCGACAAAAACAGATTGAGAGAGTTGAAAGAAATTACGGCACCCTATGCCGCTAATTGAGAAAGTCCCAAGCTATAACGGCACTCAGTGCCGCTAAATAAGCCAGTCCAAAGATATAACGGCACTCAGTGCCGCTAATTGAGCAAGTCCAAAGATATAACGGCACTCAGTGCCGCTAAATAAGCCAGTCCAAACATATAACGGCACTCTATGCCGCTAATGCGAGCCAAGAGACTCTGGAGAAAGAAATTACGGCACCCTGTGCCGCTAATGCGAGCCAATGAAGAGGGGCTCCAGGAAACGAAAAAAACCAGCCTTACGGCTGGCTTATGGTCGCTCAAGAGAGATCTTGCCCAACATGCCTGCACGAAACTCGCGCAGGATCAGATTGCTTGCACCTTCTTCATCAATCACACCGCCGGCTCGGACCAGTCCTCTCTTTTTCCCGATCTCCAGCACCGTATCCCACGGTTCCTCCGGAAGGATGTCCAACTTGTAGCGGTTTTCCAACACGCCCGGATACTGTTCACGAAGCCATTTGACCAGAAAATAGGAAATTTCCTGTTTGTCCGCTTCCAGCACTTCATCCTTGATAGCCCCCGTTGCGGCCAACCGCAGCCCCACTTCCGGGTCTTCGAACTTCGGCCACAGGATTCCGGGAGTGTCGAGCAATTCGAACTCCTTGCCGACTTTGATCCACTGTTGTGCCTTGGTGACGCCGGGTTTGTCGCCGGTTTTTGCAATGTTTCGCTTCGCCATGCGATTGATCAGGGAAGATTTGCCCACATTTGGAATTCCGAGAATCATGGCTCGAATCGCCCGGGGACGGATCCCTTTCTTCATCATCGCTTCCAGTTTGGGTGCCACAAGCCGTTTGGCCTCCGATTCAATTTTGGCAAAACCCGACCCTTCAGTTGCAACAATCGGTACAGCGGGAGTTCCCTGACTGTCAAAAAACGCCACCCATTCTTTGGTGATTTCCGGGTCAGCCAAATCGGCTTTGTTTAAAAGCACAACCCGTGGTTTTTGCTGCGTAATTTCATTCATCATCGGGTTTCGACTGGAAAGCGGAATCCGGGCGTCCAACAATTCGTAGACCACGTCCACCAGTTTCAGCTTTTCCGTTACTTCCCTCCGGGCTTTTGCCATATGCCCGGGAAACCATTGTATGGCCATGCTGCTCACCCTTTGTATCACTTAAACGGGAACAATTCAAATTTGTTCAAGGGCCAGAACACCAGATCGGCCCGACCGACCACCAGATCATAGGGAATAAATCCAACAGTCCGATCCCGGCTGTCTTTCGAGTTGTTCCGATTGTCTCCCATAACAAAAATCTTTCCTTCAGGTACCTTTTCCGGTCCCCAGGTGCCGTTGGTGGGTTCACCCAGGTAGGGCTCTTTCAATTCCTGTCCGTTCCGGTAAACCTTGCCGCCCTTGACTTCCACCGTGTCTCCCGGCAAACCGATTACCCGTTTGATAAAATCCTTGGATTTGTCAGCCGGATATTTGAATACGATAATATCCCCATATTCCGGTTTATGTATGCGATAGATCAGCTTATTGACAATCAGCCGTTCCCGGTGTTCCATGGTGGGCATCATCGATTCCCCGTCAACAAGGAACTGGGCAAAGACGAACTGGTGTATGCCAAGCGCCAGAACCACTGCCAATCCAAGTGCTTTGATCCATTCCCAAGTCTCGTTCGATGATCGATCAGACATTTCGTTCCCCTCCTGCCCGGATGTGATAACTTATCCTATGACGGGAAAAGGGACTTGATATCACAAGTCCCTCTAAGTCGTTAGCGAATTTCTTTAATGCGGGCCGCTTTACCTGTGAGATTGCGCAGGTAGTACAGTTTGGCACGACGAACGCGGCCGCGGCGCGCCACTTCGATTTTCTCGATTTTCGGCGAGTGGATCGGGAAAGCGCGTTCCACGCCAACCCCGTAAGAAATCTTGCGAACGGTGAAGGTTTCGGAGATGCCGGTTCCGCGGCGCTTGATTACAACGCCTTCGAACACCTGAATCCGCTCACGGTTACCTTCTTTTACCTTCACGTGGACTTTCACGGTGTCCCCGGGACGAAAGCTCGGAATATCTTTACGGAGTTGCTCGTCCGTAATCTGACGAAGAAGTTCCTGATTCATTCTGTTTCCTCCTTCCCTGCAGACGTTCATGTCAAAGCCTTTTGCTTGACAGCGGACCGTCTTGATCAACAAAAGACATTTTACCACAGGGTATAACGAAAGACAACTGCTGAATCAGGGGTCCGAATCAGGTCCGTGTGTTGAAACGCAATGATTCTCTTACTTCACTGTAAACTTAATCGTAACCGGTGCGGTTCCCTCGACAGGCTTATGGTCGTTGCCGTTGAGGCTCACTACTAGTGTATGTTCCCCCGCTTTTACATCCTTAAGAACGATGTTGTCGGCATCTTTAATAACCTTTTGCGCGATTTTCGCATCTTTCGGATCCGTATCCAGCCAGATATGAATATGTCCTTCCCCGGCTTTCGGCTCTTTGTTGGTTGAAAAATCTACCAGTTTGAAATCTGTCAGGGCAACTTTGATTTTTACGTCTCCCGGCTTCAGAGTGTCCCCGTCTTTAATGCCTTCTACCTTAAAAGAAGGCTTCTTTGTTTCCGGAGCTGCAGCGGGCTGTTCCTGTTTTCCGGGTGTGGAAGCGGGCGCCGGTGTTTGAACCGGAGTTGAAGTCTTGTCACCGCCGCAACCTGCCAATCCGGCCAGTGCAAACAGCGTTACGGGTACTGCCAACCATTTTTTCTTCACATAACTCTCCCCTTATCTGGTAATTTGCCGTACATTCAAATAACGATACAACCAAACAATCGGTTCGATGTTTGGTATAATTTTTCTAAAAAACCGAATCGAAAAACCAATCGTATCTATTTATGTATTGGTTTATTAGATTTAAAGGAGTCTTCGCCCGCATGTCTGCCATGTCTGAAGCGGAACTTTTGCACTCCTTGCGGCAAGGAGAGGGAGCTGCACTGGAAGCGCTCTATGATCGGTACGCTGCCCTTGTGTATTCTTTAGCGCTTCAAATTACAAGAGAACCGTCTCTCGCACAAGAAGTTGTGCAAGATGTGTTCACCAAAGTGTGGGTAGCACCCGAGTTGTATCATTCGGAACGAGGGCGGTTTTCAAGCTGGCTTTTGACGATAACCCGAAATCTCTCAATTGATGCACTCCGCAAACGAGCCAGAAAAAACCGATTTTCCGTTATGCCTCCGCAGATGTTATACGAAGCGCTGTATGAGTTGCCTGATTATACAGGGAGTCTGGAACAACGGGAATTGGCCGTTGTCATTCAAAAGTGCCTGAACACACTCAAACCGGAACAACAATCGATTCTTCAATTGACATATTGGGAAGGGCATGCCCTATCCGAGGTGGCCGAAATGTTGAATCTCCCTCTGGGTACGGTCAAAAGCCGATTGCATTCCGCGTTAAAAACATTGCGGATTCAAATGCGCGCATGGAAGGAGGAAAGACAATGAACAACCTGCAAGATCATACTTGCTCCCAATGTCTTTCCTATCTGTTTGGTCAATTGTCCGATCAGGAGCGTGAGTTATTTGAGGCTCATCTTCCCGAATGTGAGGATTGCCGCCATGAAATCGCGGAACTCCAGCTCGTGACGGACGCTCTCCCTTACACAGCCGAACCGGTTCCGGTGCCGGACAATTTGAAAGAACGCACCCTGCGAACCGCTTTTGCCGCTAAAGCCCCATTTACCCAAAATAAGCCTGAATCTCAAGGGTATCTGCCCCCCTCTTCCGGAGGTTCCGCTTGGCGGTCATTTGTTGCAAACCGCTATGGGAAACTGGTTATGGGTTTGGTAGCTGGTTTAACGGTCGCCCTCGGGGTCTCTTTTTGGCAAATCAGCGAATATCAAGCACAATTGCAAACCGCTCCCAACAACAAACCCGCATCCACAACAAAAGTGGAGCGATCCTTTCCGCTCTATGCGGCAGGTGATACTTCGAAAGCTTTGGGGACCGCATACCTTACGGAAACCGCCAATGGTATCCAACTGGTGGTACAGGTTCAAAATGTATCCCCTTTAAGCGGTGAGCAGGCTTATCAGGTGTGGTTGCTGAAAAACGGCCAACGGCAAAATGCCGGTACATTCCGCGTGAATGATAAAGGTGAAGGTGTATTGATTTATGCTATGGACAGCACCAAACCCGATTTTGATAATATCGGGATTACAAAAGAACCGGATGCAAATGGAACGTCTCCACGCGGTCCGAAAGTGATGGGAACAATCTTGTGAATCCTCCCAAGACATAAGACGATCGAGAGCACTGCTCCAAGGCAGTGCTCTTCGTTTGATTACTTCTCAATCACCCGGAGTTTGGTCAGTTTCGGTTTGACCCTCTTCGTTCCGTGTTTGGACTGGAATGTGATCTCCAGTTCCAACTCGTCATCCTTTCCGCTCATGTCCATAATCACGCCGATGCCCCACTGGGGATGACGTACACGGAGCCCCACTTCCCAACGGGGAACCACTTGGAAGCCGGAACCCGATTTTTCTACAAGTTCCTCCGGCAGTTCCGCCAGAAAGCGGGACGGGTCATTCATCTGCAGTTGTCCGAACAAAATACGCTCCGTGCAATAGGTGATATGCAGTTTCTCCTGTGCCCGGGTGATGGCCACGTAACAAAGGTTTCGTTCTTCCTCAATCCCTTCCGGCGTATCCATGGACCGGCTGTGGGGAAAGATCGTTTCTTCCGCACCAATGAGAAAAACAACGGGAAATTCCAATCCTTTGGAAGCATGCATGGTCATCATGTGTACCGCATTGTCTTTTTTCCCGGTTTCTTTGTCCGTATCGGACAACAGGGAGGTTTCTGCCAGAAAATCGGCCAATGTGCCCCGCCGCCGCTTGTCAAACGCACGGGTAACAGTCAGAAGTTCATCGATATTTTCCAACCGGTTCCTGTCTTCTTCTTTCGGGCTGGTTTCGTACATCTCCCGGTATCCGGTTTTCTTCAACATCTCCTGCAGAAATTCGGTGACCGACAGCCCTTCCTGCATCCAGTGAAGTTCTGTCATCATCCAGTGAAATTTCTTCACGTCACTTGTCGCCTTGGCTCCGAGGTCCGCTTCTTCTGCCCTTCCCATTGCTTCCAGCAGCGTCAATCCGTTGTCATGGGCAAAATCCAGCAAGCGCTTAATGGTTCCTTCCCCGATGCTGCGTTTTGGAACATTCACAATTCGAAGCAGCGAGATCTCATCCGCCGGATTGGAGACAGCTTTCAGATAGGCCATTATATCCTTTATTTCCCGCCGGTCATAGAACGTCATGCCGCCAATAATCTTGTAGGGAATGGCCGCCTGCAGGAATACTTCCTCAACCGCCCTGGATTGGGCGTTGGCGCGGTACAAGACGGTACAGTCCCGAAACTGTCCGCCGTTTCCAACATGCTCCTGTACTTTAGCGACCACATAAGCCGCCTCGTCTGCCTGATCCAGAGCCGCATAAAGGGAAATAGGCTCTCCCTGGCCCTTGGCCGACCAAAGGTTCTTGTCCTTCCGCTGGGAATTGTTCTTGATGACTGCATTGGCCGCATCCAGGATGGTATTGGTGGACCGGTAGTTCTGCTCCAACATGATCACTTTGGCTTCGGGATAGTCCCGTTCAAAATTCAGGATGTTGGAGATATCGGCTCCCCGCCAGCGGTAAATGGCCTGGTCGGAATCGCCGACCACACACAGATTGCGATATTTCTGCGCCAACAGGTTGACCAGCCTGTACTGGGCCCGGTTGGTATCCTGGTATTCATCCACATGAATATAGCGAAACTTGTCTTGGTAGGAGGCCAGGACGTCCGGCTGGTCTTCAAACAGCTGCACCGTCTTGAAGATCAGGTCGTCAAAATCCAGGGCGTTTATGCTGTTGAGCTTGTGCTGGTATTCCCGGTATATGTTGGCTGTTACCGTGTTCATCAGCGATTTGCCGGCCATCTTCTTGAATTCGTCGGGTCCCAGAAGTTCATTCTTTGCCGCCGAAATCTTCCAATGAATGACATTCGGTTCGAACTTCTTCATATCGTAGTTCAAATCCAGCATGCATTGCTTGATGGCCGCTATCTGGTCATCACTGTCCAGAATGGTGAAATTGCTACCGTACCCGAGCCGCTCCGCTTCCCGTCGCAAAATCTTGACGCACATGGAGTGGAAGGTGCTCATCCAGATGTCTCCGGCCGACTCCCCGACCAGTTTCTCCACACGCTCATTCATTTCTTTTGCCGCTTTATTGGTAAAAGTGATCGCCAGGATGTTCCAGGGCTGAACTTTCCCGTGTCCCATCAGGTAAGCGATCCTTCTTGTCATCACGCTTGTCTTGCCTGAGCCTGCCCCGGCAAGGATCAGCAGAGGCCCTTCCGTGGTCTCCACCGCTTGCTTCTGTTCCGGGTTCAAGCCCTTGAGAATGGCGTCCTTGTTGATCTTCGCCGATGATAATACTTCCGCTTGCATTTTAAAATGTAAAACCTCCATTATTTGTATAGGGGCCCCACAAAGCACTCCGAATAGATTTCGAAACTTCGCGTCACTTTGTGGAACTGCCAATCATGCTACTCTGATAGGGTATCATGGACAAGTCATCATGGAAAGTGAGAAACGGCCGAGATCTTCCCTGAGATTGGGAGAGTTCTCAGAATCTTTGACAAGTGAAAGCGGTGGTGAACCTTGGAAAGGTTTTCAATATGAAGGATTGGCGAAATATTACCTGAAAATCAACGGGCAATGGGAAGATCACAAGATCTACAGCTTGACTAAGGAATTCTGGAGCCCGACTTCTGGGATCCCAATGAAAAAGGACAACTGAGGTAGAGAACCCTATTCCAGTTAAACAAATAAAAGATTTTGGATTCCTTATTGTTTCGAGAAGGAGTGAGTTTTTTGGGAAAAGGGATTTTCAGGCCCTTATTGAGGAAACCACACAAATCTGTTTAGAAGATACGTGTAAATAAGGGACTCATAAACCCCTATCTAAAAAATGTATCCCATACAAAAATGGATAAGAACCTTATAATCTTTTATTTTAAAGGGGCGCACGTTATGTTAACCTAAAATGCAAGCGATCCTACAAAAACAAATTGGCTGTACCCGGAAGCAATCGCTCTGCTCCCGGGTACAGCCTGCTTGGTATGATTCCTACAGTTTGGCCAGTACCACCTGCTCATAAAGTTCTCCAACCGTGGTTACGCCCCTTGCCACCGATTCTTCCAACAACATTCCCCAGAGTTTTGCGGTCATAAGCGCATCTCCAAGGGCGGTATGCCTTCCTTCAACCGGAATCCGGTAGACTTCCAGCAGATCGTCCAGACTGTACTGATTTAAACGGGGCCGCAGCCACTTGGCGACGTCAAACGTATCGATTACCCGGTGGGTCAGATGAGACCGGGATTGCTTCCACAAAGCGGCGTTCAGAAATCT
>NZ_BDUF01000095.1:93788-94730 GCF_002335525.1 Effusibacillus lacus | reverse complement strand
TACGTCATGGTAGGAGTGGTGCATCACCAATACTCCGTCCTTTACAAATGCGAGGAACTGCTGCAGTACCTCGGTAATAGGCGGAGCATCGGCCAGATCTTCGTTCCGGATTCCCGTGAGCTTCGTGACTACGGGTGGAACCCTTTTGTCCGAACCCAAATGCACGAACTTGTGAAAAGTCCGCTCCGCCAGAATACGGTTGCCCTCCATTTCCACAGCACCCACAGCTATAATCGCATCGGTGTTCGGGTTAAAGCCTGTGGTTTCCGTATCGGCCACCACAAACCGGGTTTCCAGAAGCGGAGCGTTCCAGGTTTCTTCCGGTCTGGCTTCCTGCAGCATTCCCCGGATCAACGCTTCCGCATGCATGTCTCCCTGTGCAGTTCCGGCAGCAAGCGGCAAGATCCCTGCAGCCTTCGACTGGAGGAATCTCCGGAACACTCCGCTACGATCCAGCTTCATAAACGATCACTCACTTTGGTTTGCGAAAATGTTGAACGGACTGTTTTTGCAGGTGCCGGACGGTTTCCAGGGCTGTTTTCAACGCATTCTTTTCCCGTTCCGTCAGAGAATCGGGTTCCAAGTAATGGCCCCAAATCCGGTGTCCGAGAAATGTGTGAAATGCTTCTTTCACCCGGTTTCCAAAGCGTTCGTCCCAGAACCATCGCCGCATAAGGGCATCGATGCGGCAGTCGGTATTCGTATCCTGAATCCCGGCCGTTATGGACCACAAACGGGTCAGATTGACAAGCGGCAGATACCCGCCTTCCTTGATATTCAGCTGATTGGCGTGGGAACCCCGCTGATCGGTTCGGAACCTGCCCCAAAAATCCAACGGAACCTGATGAGAGCCGATGTGATCCGCCATCTGCCAATGAATGAACGATTGGTGTCGCAACCGCTTGATCAGCCAATCCCGGAAACCCCGGGCCAATTCCCGGC
>NZ_BDUF01000095.1:87923-93642 GCF_002335525.1 Effusibacillus lacus | reverse complement strand
CCAACGCGGATTGGATGCCATCACATAGCCCGGGCAATAGGGGTATCCTACCCGCTCGAGTGCTGCAACCGCCTTTTCCGCAAATTCCCGGAAAAATGCCGCTTCCCTCTGCCCGTCCTCCGAATCAGTCAGGTACATCAGAGCGTTGTCCTGGTCGGGAGACAGCGTCTGCTCTTCACGGCCCCCGCTTCCCAATACGATCCAGCAAAAAGGGGGGATGCCGACAGTCCGATCCGACTGCTCCATCTGCTCCAGAACCAGTTCCAGTGTGCGGCTCATCAGCTTGTCGTGCCACCCGTTCAAGTGGCGAAGAATGACAGGCGGAGCCATCTCCTGCTTCTTCCAATCCCATGCGGTCTCCTTCATCTGGCCGTGAATTTCCCTCAGTTGCGACACATCACCGGCGGAGTTGATCTGTTCAAACGTCTTTGTCAGAATATCGTTCCGGTCTTCCCGCATGAAACCACTTCCTTCTGCAGCGCCCTTCTTCCGGATGCCCGTTTCTGCAGTCCCCGCAGAACGGGAATGAAATGGAGCGGCCAAACCCGCCCCATTTCATTGTTGTGTGCAAATTGATCAGTGAGCTTCTGCTACGCTGTTCTTTACGTAGGTTCCGCCATTGGGAAGCTGTTCCGGATAACCGGAAGTGCCGTGTTCGCTGATATCCAGACCAATGATTTCTTCTTCCCGGCTGATCCGAATACCAACTGTGACTTTAAGCAGATACAAGACGATATACGAAGTGATGAAAACAAAAGCGAATACGGAAGCTACACCCAAAGCTTGCACCCCGAGTTGATGGAAACCGCCGCCGTAGAATAACCCGGGTTTACCGACTCCCAATTTTTCAACCAGGTCAGGAGCTGCGAAAAATCCTGTTGAAAGTGTTCCCCAAATACCCGCTATGCCGTGAACCGAAAACGCTCCAACCGGATCGTCAATTTTAAGGACTCGATCAAAGAAAAGGTAGGAGAGTACCATCAGAATCCCTGCAATTGCTCCGATTACAACCGCGGCCCAGGGTTTTACGAACGCACAGGATGCAGTAATCGCAACCAATGCAGCCAATACACCGTTGAGCATGTAACTGATATCCGGCTTCTTAAGAAGCGCCCAAACTGTAAACAAGGAAGCAACTGCACCAGCCGCCGCCGCCAAGTTCGTTGTCAACGCGACATACGGGAAGAATGTTCCGTTTGCTGCCATTGTAGATCCGGCATTGAACCCAAACCAGCCAAACCAGAGAATGATAACGCCCAATACCGAGTAAACCATGTTATGACCGGGAATTACATTGACACTGCCGTCTTTGTTATATTTGCCGATACGGGGTCCCAACAGCATGGCTCCCACCAGAGCGGCCGTAGCTCCCGTCAAGTGCACGACGCTTGACCCGGCGAAGTCCTGCTTGCCATGTGCGGCCAGCCAGCCGCCTCCCCAAATCCAGTGACCTATGATCGGATAGATAAGAGCAATAAAGATGGCGCCAAATACGAAGTACACAATCAATTTGGCCCGTTCTGCAATCCCGCCCCAGAAAATCGCCAGGGAAACACCGGCAAACACAACCTGGAACAAAAACTTGGCAGCCAGCGGAGTGTCTGACCACGACAGGGATCCAAACACTTCATTCACCTGTTCATCCGCTACGTTCAAAAACCAGCCGCTTGTACCCATGAAACTATTGCCGGCGCCAAAAGTGATCGCAAACCCAACCGCCCAGAAAACCAGTGTTGTAATCCCGAAACTAAGGATGTTTTTTCCGGCGATGTGTCCGGCATTTTTCATTCGGGTAGCACCCGCTTCAAGCAATGCAAAGCCTGCCTGCATAAAGAATACCAGTGCGAATGCCACAATTACCCAAAGTGCGTCGACCGCCTGGATCGCATCTTTTACGGTTGGTTCCTCACCGGCAGCGAAAGCGTGTCCGGTCAACGTTGCCGCCACGAAGGGCAGAAGTGCAAGAATTTTTTTCATGATTTCACTCTCCTCGTTGATCAGGAATGGGATACTTTCATCTGTTCCGTCAGCAAAATGCTCTCCGCCACCTGAACCATCCGTTTTCGACGGTTCATCGCCTCCTGCCGGATGCGCTGGTAGGCAACCGATTCGGGCAGACCATAACGATCCATCAAGATGCCCTTTGCTTTTTCGATTGTCTTGCGGCTTTCCAGTTTTGCCTGTGCATGATCTGCCATTGACCTGTACTTTGATTCCCGTCTCCAGGTTTCCATGGCCATTCGGAGAGTACACAGGCCGGCAAGCGGATCCTGCGGCGCTGACAAGACCCCACTGGCTCCCAGGGTAACGGCCGATTCAATCACTTGTTCATCCAAGTGATCCACAGCCCACAATACGGGGCATTTTGCCTGCCGGTTCAGGTTTTGGGTTGCGCTTCCCAATTGGGAAAACTCCCCCTTCAGAATGATGGCCTGTGTGTTTCCGCCAAACAGTTCCGACACACCGGCACCGTCGATTTGGGATAACTGACGGCAGAGAAGCTTGTAAAAGCCTCTTTCCACAATCTGTACAAGCCAGTGCTCCGGACCGTTCCCGGAAGTCGCCAGAACCACTTCACCCGGTACCTTTGCGGTGTTCGTAACAGACCACCCCCGATCGATGTTAGATTTTTTTACAATAAGACCTATGGATGTATTATACGAAGTGTTCAGGAATAACACAAACATAAAATGTCATGTTTTATGACATAAAAATAACAAATGAAATCGCTTTCTCTTCTTTTTTCTCGTTCTTTCATTTTATGTTAGAAATATTGACACGAAAAAGTCCACGCCGATCCTCCGGACGTGGACGTTGAAAGTAATTTTGCGGGACTTTCACAAACGACAAATAATCAAAAGCTTATCCAACCCTCACTTTTCCGCCGTCCCCAATCCAAGTCCTCTTCCATTGCGCCTGTACAATCAGAATGAGTAAAGCAGAACAAAGGGCAATTCCGCTCAAAATCAGAAAACCTTGTGAAAAGGAACCGGTTGCGAGCTTAATGTTCCCCAAAATCTTTGGCAGGAAATAGCCGCCGAGCCCTCCGGCCGCACCTACTATTCCTGTGATTACACCGATTTCTTTCTGAAAACGTTGGGGAACCAATTGAAACACTGAGCCGTTGCCCATTCCCAAACACATCATGGCTAAAAAGAGCATGACCGTAGCCAGCGAAAGGTTCGGTAAGGTTGAAATTCCCGCCATCATTAAAGCAACTCCTATATATAGGATCGTCAGCATGCGGATCCCGCCGATCTTATCGGCCAACCATCCTCCAACAGGACGGAAGAAACTGCCTGCGATCACACACAACGTTGTAAAATCAGCCGCTTTTACAGGATTCAACCCATATTGCGTATTAAAAAATATTGTGAGATAGCTTGACATTCCGACGAAACCGCCAAAAGTCACGCTGTAGAAGATACAAAACAACCATGTATCTCTTTGTTTGAGTACCTGCGCATAGTCGACGAACTTTTTCGGTTCCGGTTGGTTCGGACTGTCCTTGGCCAAGAACGAGAAAGCAAGTAAAGTAAGAACTACTGGAATCAGGGCAAAACCGAATACCACATGCCAATCGCCGCCAAAATGCTGCGCGATCCGATTCGCAAACAGAGTGGTTAGGATCGTACCGCTGTTTCCCGCCCCAGCGATTCCCATAGCCAATCCCTGATACTCGGGTGGATACCAACGGCTTGCCAGAGGAAGAGCTGCAGCGAAACTGGCTCCGGCCACCCCCAGCAGCAATGCCACAACATATAATTCTGACATGTTGTTTGCAAACTGCCATCCCCAAAGTAACGGGATCATCGTCACCAGCAATCCAATCTGAGCCGTTCTTTTAGGGCCGATGCGGTCGGTCATCCACCCTAATACCAATCGCAGTATGGAACCGCCCAATACCGGCAAAGCAACCAGGTTTGCTTTTTCGGCAGCATTCAAATTATGTTCAGTGGCAATGAATACAGCAAGCGGTCCTAACAGAACCCACACCATAAAACTGATGTCAAAATACAGAAAAGCGCTGAATAATGAAGGAATATGCCCGCTCTTGAGAAAACCCTGTCGATCCATCCTTTACCCACTCCCATCTTGGAAATAGTTTCTGTTTCAAGCAAATCTACAGAAATATCCTATAAAAATTTACCTATCGCCTCAAGGATACATGTGAGATTTTATTACATATAACTCAAAAATATTTATGTAAGTAAAGATGACATATTGGATTGGCTGTGCCTGCTCAGGCCATTAAAATGAAAGAATCGAAAAACAGGACTCCAAAGGAGGGGGACTGATGGCCCCGACCCGGCACACACCTTTGAAGTTCTGGTCAAACCGGAACAGGTGCCCGCCACCATCTCAAAGCTGACAACAACATTTCCCGATCAGAAACTTTACTTTCATCTGACTGCCACTCAGCAATTCGGTGCAAGTCGGCGGCATCGGCAATAATAACATTGAAGGAAAGGAAAACAAGCGCCGGAGGACTGAACAGGGCTTCCCCGGCGCTTGCTGGTGATGAAAAAATCTTCATTTTTTGTTTTTGTTTCTATAAAATTGGGCCAACTGCCCTTCGATGATCGAGGTGGACCAGGAGCGCTCCGTTCTGGTTTGCAGCTGATCCCGGATGCCTCGAAGCAGGTCTTTGTCGTCCGGTTCCCGTTCGGAAGGAAGCGGCTGTACAGCCGGTTGCACCGGTTTCTTGGGCGGAGCCAGCACCCTCTTGATCTGGGAGACCGGGTACTCTTGATCCATCATGTCTTTGATCTGCAAAAGCCTTGCCACGTCATTGATCGAATAAAGCCTTTGTTCCCCATTGGAACGCAGGGGGCTGACAAGCCCCAGTTCTTCATAGTAACGAATTTGCCTCAACGACAACCCGGTCAGCTGCCTGACAATGCCAATTGTGAGGACAGCCATATCACGAGGCACCGGATCCACGGCCATCCCTCCCCTGCTTCTATTCTTTAACGGATACGAACTTCTCCCATGCTTTCCCCGAGTCCAGTATCGATCTTGCCAGTTCAATCCCCTGTTCGATCGATTCCGTACGGGAAGTCAACCACAGCCGCAAGCCGCTGTTCAGCAAAACCATTTCGCGAAATTGAGGTTCCCCCTGCAATACAGATTGAACATATTGAGCCTGTTGCTTCGCGGTCAAACCCGCTTGCCCGTCATCCGCATACAGCCCATACTCTTTCGGATTGATCAGGTATTTTTCCATCGAACCGTTTTCTATCAGATAAACGGCGGAAGGACGGTTGGCGGGAATATCCTCGGAACCGTCAATTCCCTGAACCACCATACCTTTCCTGTATCCCAGCCGAAGCGTCAGTTCGGCAGCCTTTTCTATGACAGTTGTGTGGAATACACCTGCAACCAGGCAGTCCGCTTCCGCCACATTCAAAAACTTCTCCGCCGTATTCAGCATTGTCCGGACGCCCAACTGTTCTCGTACGGGGCGCAGACGCTGCAGAGGCTCACAATAGTGTTCAGTGTTGACAAACACCAGATGTTCCCTGTCAAGCAAGTTCGCGGTCTCTTGCTTGTTCCGTACCGTCTGCATACCAAGTTCTTGCAGCACGTCCCCCAGGGTCACACCGTACTTGGGGGGCAGAGATGCGCTTCCGTGCAGAACCACCGGAACACCGGCCGCCGCCAAAATGGCCGCCACCGGAATGGTAGCCGCAAACGATTTGCTCCTGCCGTCATAGGG
>NZ_BDUF01000095.1:66556-87853 GCF_002335525.1 Effusibacillus lacus | reverse complement strand
CCGGCGCAATCCAGAACTCCGGTCTTGTGATGGCTGATTTTTGTTGCGCGAACTCTTAATGCATCCACGAAGGCAAGCAGTTCCTCCGTTGTTTCTCCCTTAAGACGTTCGGCTATCAGGAAGGCCCCGATCTGGGCATCGGTTGCCTCCCCGTCCAGGATGCGCTCAGCCGCTTCCTTGGCAGCCTCGTATGAGAGATCTTTTGCCCCTTTCTTGCCTCTTCCCACTTCTTTGATGTATTCCTGCATGGTATCCCGTCCTTCCTTCAATTGACGGGAGGCTGTAACGAACAGTCATCCCTACATACTGATATACACCTTTCCCTCCTTCACGTCCACCTCATAGGTGATGACACAACCGTCGTCAGGCGCCTGCACCTTGCCGTCTGCCAGATTGATTTTCCAATCATGCATCGGACAAAACACATAATTTCCGGATACGATTCCTTCCGCCAACGGTCCCCCTTTGTGGGGGCAGCGGTTCTCAACCGCGCGCACCTCCCCGCTGCTCAGACGAAAAACCGCAATTTCCCGTCCGTTTAATTTAACGACCCTTCCCGTTTGGAAAGGAAGATCCTCCAATTTGGCCACTTCCACCTTAACAGCTTCCAAACTCTTCATCACGGTTTCCCTCCCTTATGCAAGTACAGGCAGTTCTTCATATACCGCTCTGACTTCTTCATTCTGAACAATTTCTTTCCACGGATCCTTAAGCACTGAAAGTGCCACGTCGATCCGTTCGTTCAACTGGCGGCGAGTTTCCGGATCTTCCAGCACCTTTTGGATGTTGGCCAATCCTACGCGTTCTACCCAATAGGACGTACGCTCCCCATAGTTCGCATTCTCCCGGTAATACTGCATGAACGCCCCTGTCCATTCCATTACTTCTTCTTCGGTCTTCACTTTGCAGAGCAAATCGCCAGCACGCAAATGTACCCCGCCGTTTCCGCCGACATAAATCTCCCAGCCCCCGTCAATTCCTACCACACCAAGGTCTTTGATGCCTGATTCCGCACAGTTGCGCGGGCAGCCGGAGACAGCCATCTTGAATTTCGCGGGAGTGTTAATCCGTTCGAACTTCTTCTCGATGTCAATCCCCATTTGAATCGAGTTCTGGGTTCCGAAGCGGCAGAAGTCACTTCCCACGCATGTTTTAACAGTACGCAGTGCCTTGCCATATGCAAATCCGGAAGGCATATCCAATTCGGCCCAAATCTTCGGCAGATCTTCCTTTTTTACCCCCAACAAATCGATACGCTGTCCGCCTGTAACTTTCACCATCGGCACTTGATATTTCTCCGCCACTTCGGCAATACGCTTCAGTTCGGACGGTGAGGTGACTCCGCCATACATGCGGGGAACGACAGAATATGTGCCATCTTTCTGGATGTTGGCATGCAGCCGTTCGTTGACAAAGCGGGAGGCACGCTCATCTTCATGCTCCTCGGGCCACAACATGTTCAAGTAATAGTTGAGCGCGGGGCGGCATTTCGAGCATCCTTCCTCCTGATTCCATCCCAATACATACATAACTTCCTTGACGGTGGTGAGATGTTTCTCCTTGATCTCCGCAAGTACTTCCTCCCGACTGAGGGACGTGCAGGAGCAAATCGGCTCTTTCTGGGCGGCAATCTGAGCTTTGTCTCCAAGTACGCTTTCCAGAACTTGCGCCACCAGCTGCTTGCAACCTCCGCAGGATCGGGAAGCTCCGGTACACCCCTTAATATCCTCAACAGAGCAAAGCCCTTTTTCTTGAATCGCTTGCACGATCGTGCCTTTCGACACTCCGTTGCACCCGCAAATGATCTCTTCATCCGACATAGCCGCAACTGCTGCCATACCGGAAACACCTGCGGAATCCGGGTTCTCCAGAACCGAAACCCGCTTGATCTCCATCACGTTCGTTTCGTTTTTCATCATTTGCAAAATGCGGGTACTGTCGCTTGTGTCGCCGAACAATACCGCACCGACAACCTTATTGTCCCTGACCAATATTTTCTTGTAGATTCCGGCAAACTCATCATGGACACGGATGGCTCTTGTATCGGGGCTATCCATGAATTCTCCGGCGGAGAATACATCCACCCCGGAAACTTTTAACTTCGTGTATACAATGGAACCTTCATAAGGATCCGTTTCCCTCTTGCAGATCCGCTTGGCCAGCACTTGTCCCTGTTCAAAAAGGGGTGCCACCAAACCGTAGACCATGCCCCGGTGTTCGGCACATTCTCCGACCGCGTAAACGTTCGGGACGCTGGTTTCCAGGAAATCGTTCACCACAATACCGCGGTTCACCTCGATCCCGTTTTCTTTCGCCAATGCGACATTGGGCTTGATCCCAACCGCCATTATAATCAAATCGGCTTCTTCGACTGTACCGTCTTTAAACCGCAGCCCTGTTACCCGTCTGTCCCCGAGTATCTCCTCCGAATGCTTTTCCATCAAGAAACGCATCCCTTGTGCTTCCAACTCCCGCTGCAGCATCTTGGAAGCAACAGGATCCAACTGACGTTCCATCAGATTGTCGAAAATATGAACTACGCTTACTTCCATAGAAAGATTGAGCAGGCCTCTCGCTGCTTCCAGTCCGAGGAGTCCACCGCCGATGACAATCGCTTTTTTGTATTTCCTGGAGGCTTCGATCATTGTCTCACAGTCCTTGATGTCCCGGAATGCAATGACACCCTCTTTGTCCGCCCCCGGGAGCGACAGCATGAAAGGAAGGGAGCCTGTCGCCAGAATCAGGTCGTCATAGGATTCGACAATTCCGCCATCCGTATAAACCAGATGTTTTTCCGTGTCGATCTTTGTTACTGTCTGCCCGGTGTGCAGTTTGATTCCATTCTGCTCATACCAGTTCCAGTCGTTTAAGACGATGTCCCGAATGTCTGCGTCACCGGCAAGGACGGAGGAAAGCAAAATCCGGTTATAGTTCGGATGCGGCTCGCTGCCGAAAATGGCAATCTCGAACCGGTTCGGAGCGAGTTTCAGAATTTCCTCGATACAACGGACACCAGCCATTCCGTTACCGACCAAGACCAATTTTCTCAAGTTCATGTGTTCTCTCCCCTTCCGCTTTGCTATTGATTTTTTTTATGGATACGGCACACAGTTTGAACTCGGGCATTCTCGATTCGGGATCCAATTCCGCCAGAGTTAAAAGATTGACCGACTGCTCTTCTTCCCAGTGCATGGGGACAAACAGGGTATCAGGCCGGATGGCCGTCGTGACTTTCACTTTGAATTTCGCACTGCCTCTTCGCGTAACCAGTTCGACCCGTTCGCCGTCCTCAACCTGACTGGCGGCTGCCGTTTGTGGATGCATTTCAACATAAGGGGCCGGTTGCCTGGAATTGAGCAATACGGTTCGCCGCGTCTGAACTCCGGTCAGATAATGAATCATTAAACGGCCTGTGGTAAGGGTATAAGGATATTCTTCATCCGGCATCTCTTTGGGAGGCTCAAATTGAACCGGATAAAAAACCGCCTTTCCGTGAGAATGGGCAAACCGTTCCGTAAACATCCGTTCCGTTCCCGGATGGTCGTCGCTCGGACAGGGCCAGAACACACCTCTTTGCTGTTCAATCTTCGAATAGGTGATGCCGGAATAATCCGCTTTGCCCCCGGCACTTGCCAAGCGCAGTTCCTCAAATATATCCTCGGTCGAATCATAAGAGAAGAACCGCTCTTTCCCGAGCAGCTTCGCCAAATCGGCCAGAATCCGCCAATCCAGCCGGGCCTGACCGGGAGGCTTCTGGGCCGCCCTGCGCACTATCACACGCCCCTCCAGATTGGTCATGGTTCCTTCGTCTTCCGTCCATGCAGAACCAGGCAGAACGATGTCGGCCATCTTGGCCGTCTCCGTCAGGAACAGGTCAACCACGACCAATGTGTCGAGTCCTGCCACCGCTTTTTTCACGAAACTGCTGTTCGGACTGGATGTAACGGGATTGGAAGCGAGGACAAACAAACCTTTGATCTCGCCTTTTGCCATGTCCTCAAACAGCTCATAGGCAGACTTTCCCTTTCCCGGAAGTTCGCATTCGTCAATCCCCCAAACGGATGCAATATAGGCGCGATCTTCCGGATTCTCGATCAAACGGTATCCCGGCAGTTGATCCGCCTTCTGACCGTGTTCCCTGCCGCCTTGCCCGTTCCCCTGTCCGGTTACGGCACCATATCCGCAGCCGGGTTTGCCGATCTTGCCGGATGCAAGCACCAGATTCAGGCAGCTGATGACATTGTTGACACCCCGGGCTTGCTGTTCGATTCCGCGGGCGGTCAGCAAAAGAGCCGTTTCAGCTGTCCCATACCAACGGGCAATCTGCACGATGTCCTCCGCCGGAACATCCGTTAACTGGGCTGTTTTGGCAGGTGTGTAGGAGCGGACCGCATCCGCCACCTCTTCAAAACCGACGGTGCGCTCAGCAATAAAAGAAGAGTCGATTAAATCTTCCTCCACCATCACATGCAGAATGCCATTCATGAGGGCGGAGTCGGTTCCGGGTTTGATCGCGACATGAAGATCCGCCATTTTGGCAGTTGTGGTCTTGCGCGGATCCACCACCACAATCTTGGCGCCATTTTTCTGGGCCTGGCGAAGATATGGCAGCATCGTCGGCTGGCAATCCGCAATGTTTGCGCCGACGATAAGGATCAGCTTTGCCAGAGGAATGTCGCTTAGAGGCACAGTCATTCCCCGGTCCACCCCAAATACTTTATTCATCGCCGTTGCTGCGGAGGACATGCAGTAACGTCCGTTGTAGTCAATGTTTTTGGTACGGAGCGCCACACGGGCAAACTTGCCCAGCAGGTACGCTTTCTCGTTGGTCAGCGATCCTCCGCCGAATACGGCAAATGCATCCGAACCATACCGCTGTTGGATGGTTCGGATTCGATCCGCAACTGCGGACAACGCCTCCTCCCAAGACACCATCGTCAGTTCTCCGCCTTTTCGAAGCAGGGGCATGGTCAGCCTTTCCCTGTGACGGGCATGCTCATGTGCTACAATCCCTTTTGGACAAGCTTTTCCCGAAGCAACGGGAAAATCCTTGATCGGCTGAATCCCGGAAATCCTTGAACTGGCCGTTTCAACCCGGAGTTCAATCGCGCATTGCATGCTGCAAAAGCAGCAATGGCTGCTGACACCCGTTTCGCTATTGGCGTGATCTATTCTCGACTGATACTCATAGAGAAGCTTCTCCATCCCCCGGACCTCCATATCGACTCAAACTCTGCTTGCCGGCGCTTGTCTGTTGAAATGACGAAAGCCCTGTGCCGGGTCGCACACTTGATCATCCGGACGAATCCCGAAACAATCAGGCGCTTGCGGTTATACAGGGCTTCTTTGCCACAGTCCGGCAAGACCACATTGTCATTGCCGGACGGAATGTGCTGTATTTACTTTATAGTTATTATACAGAGAAACTTACATGATGGCAAGAAGTTTATGTTATATTTTTTTACACGAAACGCTTGAATTGCAAGGTTGGGCCAGTTTCCATGTCAATAATGTCAGGTTTTCTTACAAACGAAATTGTCAATGCCTCAATCTTCTGTAATAGTAAAAGTAACCTCTCCGTTTCCATCAGTCGGCAGCCGCCGGCACCCCAATGGAAATAAAAACCTCCGCTCCGGATAGGAGCAGGGACAGGTTTAGCCTGTTCCTCTTTTTTTACGCAAAAACACTCCCTGCCATAAGACAGGGAGTGTTCAGCATTTGTGCAAAAATACAATCAATCAAAATCAAGCAAGCCTTTTTTGAGCGCATACCGAACCAACTCGGGCCGGGTCTTCAAATGCAGCTTTTCCATGATCTTGGTTTTGTGGGTCTCAATCGTCTTGACGGAGACCACCAGCTGCTCGGCAATTTCCTTATTGGAATATCCTTTGGCTATCAGCGCCAGAATTTCTTGTTCCCGTTCCGTGAGTACATTGTAGTTGTCAATTTCCTCACCTTTCTGCACACGCTGCAGAAACTCCTGAATCAGGGACTTCGTAGCGGAAGGATGCAGATAAGCAGCACCGGACTTGACAGTACGGATGGCTGTCAGAAGGTCCATATCCGGCGCGCTTTTCAATATATAGCCCGAAGCCCCCGCCTGAAGCACCCGGAAGAGATATTCCTCATCATCATGCATGGTTAATATCAAAATATCGATTTCCGGAGCGGCTTCCTTCAAACGCCCGGTGGCAGACAACCCGTTCTCGCCGGGTGGCATGCTCAAGTCCATCAGCACGACATCCGGCCTGTATTGCAAAGCCTTCTCCACCGCTTCCTTCCCGTCAGCGGCAGTATCAATAACTTCCATGTCGCTTTGGGCATTAATCAACATGGAGAGCCCTGACCGAACTATCGCGTGATCATCGGCTATAAGTACCCGGATCGACATGCAAAGGCTCCCCCCTGTCAGTTAATGGAATCATTACATGAACCACAGTTCCTTCACCGGGTGCAGACTTGATTTCAACCGTGCCGCCAAGGAGATTGGCGCGCTCTTTCATGCCGTACAGCCCAAGGCCTGTACCTTGTATGCGAATCTGGTCGGTGTCAAACCCTCTTCCGTCATCCTCGACATACAGTTCCACCATGTCGCCGGAATCGACCAGCCGGACCATGATTTTATCGCAATCCGCATATTTGGCGGAGTTGGTCATGGCCTCCTGGCAGATTCGATACAAGGCCGTTTCCACAACCGGCGCATACCGGCGTTTGTTGCCGACAATTTCAAGCTCGGTTTCAATCCCGAAAGTCTGTTCATAGCGTTTGTTGTAGGAACGAATGGCAGGCACCAGACCCAGATCGTCAAGCGCTGACGGTCTCAACTCCACTGCCAGGCTTTTCACTTCTTCCAACGCCCGGGTTGTCATTTGCTGGACATCTTCGAGATGATTCCGGATATTATCGTCCAATTGCAACTGGTTAACAACTTTCAGTCCTACCAGGATGCTGTACAATGCCTGTCCTACGCCATCGTGCAGGTCGCGCGAGACCCGCTTGCGTTCCTCTTCCTGTGCCTGGATGACATAATTGGTCATCATTCTCTGGATGCGTTCCCGCTCCATCCGGTGTTGTTCGGACATATCACGCAGAATGACGACCAGGTATTTGACATCCTGGTCGATCAATCGTGTGGAACTGGCTGCAACGGCATATTCGTTGCCATCTTTCGTTTTGAGTTTCATCTCAAAGGAGGGCATACTCAACCGCTTGGCGAAACAATCCACGCAGGACGCTTCTTCGACGCAATTCGCCATTCCCCTGCAGATATCGCAGAAATGAATCTTCCCAATCAGTTCTTCCGCACTCCAACCGGTCATTCTTTCGGCCGCAGGGTTGGCCCCTGCAACGAACCCTTGCTCATCTATGATTAAAATGGCATCCGTCACATTGGTGAATATTGATTCAAGCACCGAGGTGGACTTATCGGCCGTGCCCAGATTCCCTAACCAAGCCATTGGCAACTTCCCCTCTAGTCTATACTACTTCTATTATAGCCGAAATGACCGCTTAAAGAAACTTAACTTATGGCTTTCTTATAATTCGGAGGGATAAAGGTGCAGTATGGCTCGCTTTCCAGATAGTCGCCCGTTACGGCATAGGCTCTTGCACGCGAACCGCCGCATACGTTCCGGAACGGACAAACCCCGCATTTTCCTTTGTAATTGTCAGGGTTTCGCAAGGACTGGAAAATTGGCGAGTTCCTGTAAATATTCACCAGGGACCGCTCACGGACATTGCCGGCGACCACCGGCAAGAATCCGCTTGGCTGCACATCGCCCAGATGAGAGATGAATACGAATCCGTTTCCGTCATTGACCCCAAACATCGGCCGGCCAATTCCGTCATCCGTCTCCCCGTTGTTGCGCTGCACGCCCAGCAGATTCATACGGGAGATTGTTTCCCCTTCCGCTTTGCGGCGCTGCATGACCACACGGCGATAGTGCTGGGCGGCTGTCGTCTTAATATCGAACGGTGCAGTTTTGGACAGATCATACAGCCAATTGAACACCTGTTCATGTTCTTCCGGCGTGATCATATCATTGGTTTTGCCGCGCCCGGTCGGAACCAGGAAAAATACGCTCCACAAAACACACTTCAGTTCCTTCATCAGAGCTGCCAAATTGTCCAGGTCGTTCAGATTGTAGCGGCTTACGGTGGTGTTGATCTGAATCGGCAATCCCAACTCATGCAAATATTCAATGGATCGCATGGTCAGGTCAAAAGATCCTGCCACTCCCCGGAAAGCGTCATGGATTTCCGCATTGGACCCGTCGATCGAAAATGCCCAGCGGGAGAGTCCGGCTTCTTTTGCTTTGCGCATCGCCTCTTTTGTTACATGGGGCGTTGCGCTGGGTGTCATCGACATCTTCAGCCCTTTCCCCACGCCATACTTGATCAGCTCAAACAAATCCGGACGCATCAAAGGATCCCCTCCGGTGAAGACAACTACCGGATCCCCAAATTCCCTAATCTGATCCAACAACCGAAACCCTTCTTCCGTTGTCAGCTGTCGGGGATCGGGGTTCGGCTGGGCTTCTGCCCGACAGTGCAAACAAGCCAATTCACATGCCCTTGTGATCTCCCAAATCACTATAAAAGGCGATTGTTCGAACGGTCCCATTGTTGTTGCCTCCTCTCTGCTGAATCATTGTGCCAAGCTGCTCGGCCACGACGCTGACCAGTTCAACGGTTTCCTCGTCAAATCCCCTTGTATGTCTGCACCCAACCAGCAGTACTCCCTTAATCCTGTCATTGGTGACAACCGGCACGCTAACAATCGATTTCAGGTTCTCCGCCAGCAGAATGGGATACTCACGGGGATCGTCGCCGCTTTGCGGAGAGAACGATTCCATGATCATCGGGCGACCGGATCGCAGAACCTTTCCGGCTATGCCTTTTCCCAAACGCAGCACAATCCGTTTGTATCTTTCATTCCGGCTACCGGAAGCATATTTCCAGCGAATCGCTTGGTCCTTGTCGTCTGCCCAGGCCAGAGCAGCGAAGTCAGTGGCTGTCAGACGCCTCAATTCACTGAGACTTGCCTCTATATCTCCTTGCAGGCTGCCCATGGTTCATGCCTCCAAACCCCATAGAATGTGCAGTCTAAAAATTGCTAACTCTAGTCTACTTCCAATGCGGGAATCATGTTATCGGGGAATTCCCTGAAGTCGTTCTCTGAAATCCCCGATTTTTTAATTTGCCCCAAGAAGATATAAAATCCCCGGTTGCCGGAAACCGGGGATTCACGGGATACGAGTCGATTATGCGTGAGTATTGCGGCTTCTGTAAAGGATGTAACTTCGCCGGAAGTAGGCCAGCGGAACACTCCAGACGTGCACCAAGCGGGTAAACGGCCAGACCCCGAAGATGGCAAATGCCAACAGGACATGCAATTTAAAGAATATAGGAACACCGGTCATCAGGGACGCATCCGGAGTGAAAGTCAGAATGCCTCTGACCCACGGAGAGATGGTTACCCGATAGTCGTAACTGCTCAGCATGTTATGACCGACAGTCGCCAACAAGCCCATTCCAATAACTGCAAACAACAGGATTGCCACCAGCATGTCACTTGTGCTGCTTGTAATGCGAACCCGCTTGTTGGTGACACGGCGGAACAGAAGGATGGAGATTCCCGCCACGGTCATAAGGCCGGCTAAAGTCCCTCCATAAACAGCTCCCAGATGATAAAGGCGCTCCGAGATTCCAAATGCTTCTGTCACGGCCTTCGGGACAAGCAAACCTGCCACATGTCCGAGGAATACCAGGAAAATCCCGATATGGAACAGCATGCTTCCCCATTTCAGGCTTTTCTTCTCAAGAAACTCACTGGATTTGGCAGTCCACGCAAGTTGGTCCGTCTTGTAACGATAAATATGGCCAACCACAAAAATCGTCAACATCATGTAAGGGTAGATCACCCATAAAAATTGGTCCAAGGCGCTCATTGTTGACACCCCCCTAATTGATCCAGCCGATCAGCTTCGAGCAGGCATGCCTGGATAAGCCAGGCGTAAGGGCTGCCCGATTTGTCAAGTTCTGCTTGGAGGTTCTGAATGGCCTGGCGAAAATCCTTAAGTGCCTTAAGTGTTGGCTCCATGGGAGCAACCGAAGCAAATTCAAGAATCATCGGCAAATAGTCCGGCAATTCTTCGGCAGACACTTCAAAACCCGCTTCTTTGTAAAATTCCTTGATCCGCACCAGAACCTCTCCACGTTCCCGCTCTTCGCCTGAAGCGGAGTACGTCAAGTAAAGATTGGTCTTGGGGTTGAAATCAAAAGTGTTCACATACTTCTCGGTAAAGTCATTCAGGTCTTCCGTTTCCAGATATGAGACAAACCGGTTGATCAGTTCGGCTGCCGGCCGATTCTCCACCTGACAGGCCAACTCCCGAAGTTCTTCCGGATGAAGCCACTCTTCATCCGGATACTGCAGCAAGAGAGAAACCAGTTGGAATGTCAGTCGGTTAACGTCGATCTCTGTCACTGAATGTGGGGTAGAAGTAAACGTTGTCACCCTCATAACCTCCCACCGTGCAAGAATCACATCCCGCGAAGTCGTATCCCGCAGCCCCTTGTTCGCTGTACAGGTTCATATAGTGCTCTTTGTGCGCTGTCGGGATTACGAAGCGGTCTTCATATTTGGCAATCGCGAGCAACCGGTACATTTCTTCCACCGCTTTGGGCGTAAGCCGGACCTGATTGATCATGTCAAGGTCTGTTTCCTTCCCGAGATTGACGGCCCGCATGTGATGGCGCATCGCAACCATTCGATTCAACACCAGGGTAATCACGTCAGCGTCACCCGCAGTGAGGAGGTTCGCCAGGTATTGAACGGGAATTCTCATTTCCTCAATGGCCGGGAAAAGCAGTTTCGGGTCGATAGCGGCACCTTGTCCTTCAAACACATTCATGATCGGGCTCAACGGCGGAACATACCAGACCATCGGCAGTGTACGGTATTCCGGATGGAGCGGCAGTGCCACACCGTATTCAATAGCAAGCTTATAAACCGGCGACTTGCGGGCCGCTTCCAACCAATCGTCGGAGATGCCGTCCTTCTTTGCCTGTTCGATGATTTTGGGGTCATTGGGATCCAGGAACAGGCTCAGTTGCGCCTTGTACAGATCTTTGGCGTTCGGTGTGGAAGCCACTTCCTCCACCCGGTCTGCGTCATACAACAGAACCCCGATGTAACGGATACGTCCCGTGCAGGTCTCGGAACACACGGTCGGGAGTCCTGCTTCAATCCGCGGGAAACAGAAGGTGCACTTCTCCGCTTTTTGCGTTTGCCAGTTGAAATACACTTTCTTGTAGGGGCATCCGGACATACAGTAACGCCAGCCGCGGCAAGCTTCCTGGTCCACCAGCACAATGCCGTCTTCATCCCGTTTGTACATAGCTCCTGATGGACAGGACGCCACACAGGACGGATTCAGACAATGTTCGCAAATCCGCGGCAGATACATCATGAACGCTTCTTCAAATTCCATCCGGACCTGTTCTTCCATAGCCGTAATGTTGGGGTCCCGGAGCCCCGTTTCGTGGGCTCCGGCCAGATCGTCTTCCCAGTTCGGGCCCCACTCGATGTCCATGTATTCGCCTGTAATCAGCGATTTCGGACGGGCAACCGGCTGGTGTTTCTTCTGCGGACTGTTGGTCAGCGTTTCATAATCGTAAGTCCAGGGTTCATAGTACTCGTCGATGGTCGGAAGGTCCGGATTATAGAAAATTTTGGCCAATGCCAGCTTGTTGATCTTGCTTCCTGAACGCAGCTCCAGCTTGCCATTCTTCAGCACCCAACCGCCCTTGCGTTTTTCCTGGTTTTCCCATTCGATCGGGTACCCGACACCCGGCTTGGTTTCTACGTTGTTGAACCAAATGTATTCAGCGCCGGAACGGTTTGTCCAGGTGTTCTTGCAGGTCACGCTGCAGGTGTGGCATCCGATACATTTGTCCAGGTTCATCACCATTGCGACATGAGCTTTAATTTTCAAGCCAGGACACCTCCTTCATCTTTCTGACAACGACATACAGGTCACGTTGATTGCCGATGGGACCATAGTAGTTGAAACCGTAACTGAGCTGTGCGTAACCGCCGATTATTTGGGTCGGTTTCAAATGAATCCTGGTCGGACTGTTGTGGGTTCCTCCACGTTCCTTGGTGATCTGTGAACCAGGAGTATTAATGTGCTTATCCTGTGCATGGTACATGTATACGGTACCCCTTGGCATCCGGTGGCTGACCACCGCCCTTGCGGTCACAACCCCGTTGCGGTTGAACACTTCAATCCAGTCGTTATCCCTGATTCCCGCAGCAGCCGCGTCTTTGTCGTTAATCCAGACGTTCGGTCCGCCGCGGAACAGAGTCAACATCATCAGATTGTCCTGATAAGTGCTGTGAATGTTCCACTTTCCGTGCGGAGTCAGATAACGCAATACAATATCCTTGCCCTCATCGCCTGGCTTATGATCCTTGCCTGTGAATACCATTTTCGGCAAGGTCGGCTTATAGGTCGGGAATTGTTCGCCATACTCCAGGATGATTTCATGGTCAAGATAGAAGTGTTGCCGTCCGGTCAGAGTCCGGAAGGGAACCAGCCGCTCAATGCTTGTTGTAAACGGAGCGTAGCGTCGATCGCCTTTGTTGGAACCGCTGAAGACCGGTGTTGGAATGACTTGTTTGGGCTGTGCGGTGATATCCGCAAATTTGAAATGTTCGGCAGCCCTTTCTTCCGCCAGGTCTTTCAGCTTCATGCCCGTTTTCTTTTCTTCCGCTTCCCACGCCTTTACCGCTACTTGGCCGTTGGTGGCACTGGACAGCGTAAGGATGGTTTCACATGCCTGACGATCCGTTTCCAGCTTCGGGCGCCCTTGTGCCACACCCGGTTTGTCGACAATGCCGTTGATCTTTTTCAATTGCTCGTATTGATCCTTCACAGAGAAGGAGATGCCGTGCGCCCCGATCGGGTTGGTTTCCAGCAAGGGACCGAGTGCCGTGAACTTGTCATAGATTTGCGTATAGTCACGTTCAACAACGACCAGGTTTGGCATGGTTTTGCCCGGAATCGGCTCCACCTCGCCCTTCTTCCAATCCAGCACCTTGCCGAAGGGCTGTGCCAGCTCAGCGGGAGAGTCATGCAGAAGCGGTGCCGCCACTACATCCTTCTTTGGCTCCGGCAAGTAGATTTTGGCCATGTCTGAGAACGTTTTGGCCAACGCCTTAAAGATATCCCAGTCGGACTTCGCTTCCCAAGGCGGGTTGATGGCCGGGTTCAGCGGATGCACAAACGGGTGCATGTCGGTACTGCTCAGGTCATGCTTCTCGTACCAGGTTGCTGCCGGCAGCACAATATCCGAATGCAGGGCGTTACCTGCCATGCGAAAATCGAGGCTGACCAGCAGATCCAGCTTTCCTTCCGGCGCTTTCTCGTGCCATTTGACTTCCTGGGGTCTGTTGACCACGCTTTCCTCCGACAGGAGTCCGTTTGAAGTCCCCAACAGGTGCTTCAGAAAGTATTCATGGCCCTTTCCGGAACTGGAGATCAGGTTCGAGCGCCACACAAACAAGGCACGCGGGAAATTCACGGGATTGTCCGGATCTTCCACGGCAAAGCTCATATTGCCGTTTTTCAGTTCTTCCACAACGTATTTGATCACTTCTTCGTTCGAAGCTGCCCCTTTCTGCTTCGCATCATCAAAAAGTTGGATCGAATTGCGGTTAAACTGCGGATAAGACGGCAGCCAGCCCAGACGGGCAGCCAACACATTGTAATCGGCCGAGTGCTGGTACTTCGCCTTTCCGGCAGTTGCCGACACCAGGTCGTTCATCTGCAGTTCATCGTAACGCCACTGATCAGTTGCAAAATAATAGAAGGAAGTTGCGTTTTGCAAACGGGGCGGCATTGACCAGTCACGGCCAAATGCAATCGTTCCCCAGCCTTCGATGGGCCGTAATTTTTCCTGACCGACATAGTGGGCCCAACCGCCTCCATTGACCCCTTGTGCCCCGGTCAAAAGCACCAGGTTCAAAATGGCGCGGTAGATGGTGTCGCCGTTGTACCAGTGGTTGATACCCGCTCCCATGATGATCATCGAGCGTCCGTTGGTGTCGACAGCGTTTTGTGCAAACTCTCTTGCAATCTGAATCACCAGCTCACGCTTGACGCCGGTACGCTGTTCCTGCCATGCAGGTGTGTAAGGTTTCGGATCATTGTAATCAATCGGATAATCACCAGGCAGGTCGCGGTTGACCCCGTAGTTTGCCAGCATCAGATCAAAAACGGTTGTAACATAGACTGTTTCTCCCGCCCCTTCAATCCGCTTGACGGGAACGGCACGGCGGAACACGCCTCGGTCTCCCTCGTCAAAGTAAGGGAAGTCAACGGAAAGCATTTCGTCTTCGTTGCCAAGCAGCGTCATTGCCGAATCGTATGGATGACCTGCTTCATCTTCCTGTTTCAGATTCCACTTGCCCGCATCTGCCCAACGGTGTCCGATGCTGCCGATTGGAACAACGATTTTCTTTGTGTCGTTGTCGAATACAACCGGCTTCCATTCAGGATTCTTCAACGGGAATCCCAGATCGCTTGCCAGCAGGAAGCGGTCAGATACGAAAGAGTCACCCTGCTTCTTCAAAGTAATCAGGTAAGGCAAGTCGGTGTATCGTTTTGCATAACTGTTGAAGTACTCGGTCTGACGGTTCACATAAAATTCCTTGAGAATTACGTGCGTCATGGCTTGTGCCAAAGCGCCGTCCGATCCCGGATTGGGCGCCAGCCAGTTATCGGCAAACTTGACGTTTTCCGCATAGTCCGGACTGACTGCAACCACCTTGGTGCCTTTATATCGGGCTTCCGTCATAAAGTGGGCGTCCGGGGTCCGAGTCATCGGAACGTTGGAACCCCACATCATGATGTAGCCGGAATTGTACCAATCGGAACTTTCCGGAACGTCCGTTTGTTCACCCCAGATCTGCGGGGATGCAGGCGGCAGATCCGCGTACCAATCATAGAAACTCAGCATGGGAGCACCCAGCATCGACAGGAAACGGGCTCCCGATGCATAGCTGACCATCGACATCGCCGGAATTGGAGTGAATCCGGCAACCCGGTCGGGACCATATTTTTGAATCGTATAAATCAGGGAAGAAGAAATCAAACGGTTGATTTCATCCCAGGAAGCGCGGACGAATCCGCCTTTGCCGCGGGCTGCTTTGTATTGTCTGGATTTCTCCGGATCTTCCACAACATTCTTCCAGGCTTGAACCGGATCTTTGGTTTTCTGCAGTTCTTCGCGCCACAGTTTGAGAAGCGCTCCGCGAACATATGGATATTTCACCCGCAGCGGACTGTATACATACCAGGAGAAACTGGCTCCCCGGGGACACCCGCGCGGTTCAAATTCCGGCATGTCCGGACCGGTGGTCGGATAGTCGGTTTGCTGGTTCTCCCATGTGATGATTCCGTCTTTGACAAACACTTTCCAGCTGCAGGAACCGGTGCAATTGACCCCGTGGGTTGTCCGGATTACTTTGTCATGCTGCCAGCGACGGCGGTAAACTTTCTCCCATTCGCGGCTCTCCGGAGACATTTCGCTCCATCCGCCGGAGTAACGTTCGTTTGGTTGGAAGAAACGAAGTTTACTGAATATCGATTTTTGCTTCATCCTGCGACACTCCTCCCTTATTCTCGATTCATTTGATTATCGAATTGGTTTGCAAATAAGAATGACTCTCCGCAATTTGATTTGGAATCACTTACAGGAATCCCCGGGACGGAGCCACGCACCGGGGATTGAATTTGCTTTCCGTTACACCGATTTTGACAGGCGTGCGTCAGCCGGAATTCCTTTATTGACTGACTCTTTTGCCCAGGATCGCTTCAATGCAATCAACACCAGCAGCGCAACAAGATAAGTTGCTGCAATCCACCAGAACCCGTAGGAATAGGAATTGGTCAGTCCTTTCAGAGTACCGAGAATATTCGGCAGAAAGAATCCGCCCAGCCCCCCGGCAGCGCCGACAAACCCTGTCATAATGCCCACTTCCTTCGGAAACCGCACCGGCACCACTTGAAACAAGGCGCCATTTGACAGACCGAAGATCATGAGAGCCACAAACAGCAGTGTTAAGGCCACATACACTGAAGGCAGCGTACCTACCAGAACCAGCACAATGGTTGCCAGCAGGAACAAACGGATCAGCATTTTCATTCCGCCTATACGGTCAGCCAACCATCCGCCGATCGGGCGAACGAAACTGCCGGCAAATACCACCAGTGTAACAAAATCTCCGGCGGTAACCTTGCTGACCCCGTACTGATCGACAAAGAAGAGGCCCAGATAGCTGGTCATGCCCACGAATCCGCCAAAGGTCAGACTGTAGAAGAAACTGAACAGCCATGTTTCCTTGTGCTTGACAATCGACAGATACTGACTGACGGTTTGCGGTTTCGAAGCAGTCGGGCAGTCCTTGGCAAAAATCGCAAATACGATAAAAGCGATCAGCAAAGGAATCAGAGCCAGGCCAAACACGCCGTGCCAGCCGATTACTTCGGCAATTCTGGGCGCAAACAAAGTAGCCAGTACAGTACCACTGTTTCCCGCTCCGGCAATCCCCATTGCCAAGCCCTGATGTTCGGGCGGATACCAACGGCTTGCCAGCGGCAGCGCCACCGCAAAACTGGCTCCTGCGACTCCCAGCAGGAAGCCGAATGCGTGCACTTCATTCAAACTGTTGCCGTACAGCCATCCCCAAAGCAAAGGAATCATGGTGATGATCATGCCGATTATCCCCATGCGTTTGCCGCCGAAACGATCGGCAAGAAGGCCCATCGGGATGCGCAGCAGCGCACCCCCGAGAACCGGAATCCCCACCATCAGCCCCTTTTGCGCCGGTGTAAGGTTAAAGTCCTGCACAATGAAGGTGGATGTGGCTCCAAGCATGACCCAGATCATGAAACTGATGTCGAAGTAGAGGAACGATGACAGCAGGGTCGGCAGGTGACCGCTTTTTAAAAAGCTGGTTTTCTGTTTCATCGCCATTCACTTCCTAACATTTGATTTCGGCATTCTTGCGAGCGTAGTAGTACCAGGTCAAAATCAGACTGACCAGGTAGTATGCAAGGAATGCATACAAGGCCATCATCGGAGAACCGGTGCTTGCGATCGACCAACCGAAAGATTTCGGAATGAAGAATGCGCCGTACGCAGCGATTGCCGAGGTAAAGCCCAGTACAGGAGCCGCTTCTTTCGGTTCAAAGATAATCGGAATCATCCGGAAGGTGGAACCGTTTGCGATACCAGTGGTGATGAACAGTATCATGAACATCGTGAAGAATCCCCAGAAACTGTGAGCGTTCATGTAGTAAATAACCCCGATGGTTGCGCCAATCATCACGATAATGTCCCAAAACGTGACTCTTGCGCCGCCCACTTTGTCAGACAACCAACCTCCGACAGGACGTATCAAAGCACCGACCAGCGGGCCAAGAAACGCGTACTGGAGCGGATTCACATCCGGGAATGTAGCTTTCGTCAACAGCGGGAATGCCGCCGAATAGCCGATAAACGAACCGAAGCACATGGTATAAAGGAAGGTCATGATCCACATGTGTTTCCGTTTGAAAATCACCAGCTGTTCCTTAATGGAAGCTTGGGCGCTTGAAAGGTTGTTCATCCCTAACATCGCGGCAAGAGTTGTCAACACAATCGGAATCACCCAAACATAAGCAGCGTTTTGCAGCCACACCTGCTTGGTGGAGCCGGCGGTGGTGATGACTTGCGGTTCCCCTCCCAATGCTCCAAAGATGCCGGCAGTGATCACAATGGGAACCAGAAACTGGGTAACGCTGACCCCAAGATTTCCGAGTCCCGCATTCAGGCCAAGGGCCGTACCTTTCCGGGCTTTCGGGAAAAAGAAACTGATATTGGACATGGAGGAAGCGAAGTTACCGCCTCCAAATCCGCATAACGCTGCCAGAATCGCCATTTCCATAAAGGAAGTGGTCGGATCCTGAACAGCGATTCCGATCCCGATGGTGGGCAGCAGCAGGGTGACTGTGCTGAATACCGTCCAGTTCCGTCCTCCAAAGATCGGAACTACAAACGAATAGAAGATGCGAAGTGTTGCACCCGTCAGTCCGGGCAACGCGGCAAGAGTAAATAACTGCTCCGGCGTGAATTTGAAACCTATACTGTTCAAGTTGACCGCGACTACCGACCAGATCTGCCAGACAGCGAAGGAGAGGAGCAATGCCGGAATCGAGATCCACAAGTTGCGGTTTGCCACTTTCTTTCCTTCAGATTCCCAAAAAGTGGGGTTTTCCGGGTCCCATCGTGCCGATAAATTTGTTGCCATTCCAATTCCCCCTTAGAAACAACGTGTACTCTCCGAGTGAAGAATGAATCCGGATTCCTTGGCTTAATCATAAGTGCTGACAGCGATTCCGTAAGTCGGGAGACTCCCTGATTCTTGGGGGGGAAATTCCTGATTCAAATCTTCGCTTTTTCCCCCGTATTCCAAAGAAAAAAACCTCCGAAATGCCTTCGGAAGTTACAATAAGTTTGCTTTTTCACATTTTCTTAAAAAGTGATTCGTAGAATCAGTCCAATCAAAACCGGTTTGTGAACAAAATGTAACAAAGAAAATTTACTTTTGAAAATTCTTGAGGGGAGTTATCGGACAATCAGTACGGAACAGGGTGCGTGATGCAGCACTTTGGCGCTGACACTTCCCAAAAGCACCGAGGAAACCACCCCATGTCCCTCGCTTCCCAGGACAATTGCGTCAAACTGTCCATTCTTTGCTTCCTCGCAGATGATATTGGCCGGATTGCCTTGCAGGGTCTGATAAGTTACCCTTTGTTGATCGGGAAACTGTTTCCACGCGGCAAAAGCCGGAGTTGCCTCCGGCACTTCCAAATCCGCCGGTTCATGCGCGATGGGCAGATATCCATTGGCATCCGCCACCGGAAGATAATAGGGCTGGTGCACGTACAACAATGTAATTTGAACGTCCGGAATTTCCTGATAGGCTTGAATGGCCCAATTAACCGCTTTCTGCGATGCTTCCGATCCGTCCACCGCCAGGAGTATTTTTTTGAACATGAGTACCCCTCCTTCAGGATAATGATCACATTGCAACCTTCTGCAAATATTTTACCAGACCGGTTTACACTGCCCCTTGCAAGTTATTATGTTTTAAAATTCGTTCATAACTTTGTTTCTATTTCTGGAATACTTGTCAAACGGCCAGAAAAGACCTGGAGAAAAAAAAGACTGCCGGGATCTGCGAATCCACAACAGTCAAACAGATTCTTTAGCGGTCAAACAGCTTCAGCAGTTCTTCTTTCTCTTCTTCTGTCAGTACCTTCTCCGCCATTGGGAAAAGGACGTTTTCTTCTTTCATGAAGTGCTCCTGCAAGATTCCGATGGCTGTCATCAGAGGCGAAACTACGGACTGTACCTGTTCCCTGGCCGGACTCTGGCCGATCTCACCCATCCGTTCTTCAAACAAGGCCAGATTTCTCTTGGCCTCGCCATGTTCATACTCCATTACCGCAATCGGCCCAAACTGGGTTCCGATATGACGTCCCAAAACAGGAAACAGACCGCCTTCTTCCCTTTCCGAATGGGGCTCAAGCTCCGACTTGAATTTCTTTTCCATTTCGGCCAATTCCCGAATGGCAACGCCCAGGTCTTGTTCCACGCCAGAAGTAATCTGTTTTGCTTTCAGTACCATCTGATCCATTTGCTGTCTCAGCGGAGGATGCTCATCAAACAATCGCCGGATAGCGGCACAGAAGGTGATCCCTTCCGCCCCCGCCAGGTGTCCCATGCAGCCCCCGATTTCATTGTGGTTCATGTGAATCGCTCCTTTTCATCGCCAGATTCTATTTCATAATTGATTTAGCCAGTGGGTACATTCCCAATATAAACCGGATATTTTCCTTCTGCTGTTAGATTTGTCACAGTCATTCGGTTTTCTTGTCATGAATCTCGATTTTCAAGGTTCCCATTTGGGAAACCAGCAGTTCTTCATATTTTTTCTGAGCCAATACATTGACTTCTTTGCCTTCCGCCTGCGGGTTGGCCTGCTTTACAGTGTTGAGCACATCCTGTTGAACCTTCTTGGACAATACGATCATTTGATACTGGGAACGTTGTTTTGACCAGAATTTGGCTTCCCCGTATTGCTTGATCAAATCTGTGGCAACCGGATATTGGGCATAAATCTCTTTCACCTTTTGCATTTCGTTCTCCACTTCCGAGTCGGATGCCGTATGTCCTTTCTCCTTGGCCAGCAATGATACTGCCCGCAACCTGATAATTTGCGTCAGCAGATTGTTGCGGTCTGAAACGACTTTCTCCAGGCTCTGCCAATACTTGATCGCCTCTGCCAGTTCCTTTCCTTGCAGTTTCTGCTTCTCCGCCTCCAGATTGATGGCGATTTGGAGACGGTTAATCAGTTGATAGAAATCCAGGTCTTCCTGTGTAATAGGTTCGCCGTTGATTGCCGCTACGGTTGCTGAAATGGCCGCTGCACCGTCAGGCGACTGATTTGCTCCGCAACCGGTCAGCAGCAAGAGAGAGACAAACAGCAGACTGGCTATTCTTATCATTTTGCTTCCACTCTTTCTGTTTTAAACTGCAGGGTTTGTTCCTCGGTTCGTTTGCCATTGCTCATATTTACGTTGACCAGCCATTCGCCGCCCATGGGAAGCTTGACTTTCCCTGTATATGTCCCATTGCCGCCGTCGGTAAACATCGCTTCCACCTTGCCGTGATCCATTTTTTTCATTTCAAATTGGGCTTTGACCTGCAAACCGGTAACGGGTTGTCCCTGTTCCTTGATTTCGATGGTGATCGGAAGTTCTTGTTCCCCGATATATTGTGCAGGTGCCTGGACATTCGCAACCCAATCATTATCGGAACCGCAGCCTGTCAGCAAAATTCCTGCCAACAGCACGAATCCGGCAATCTTCTTCATCAGACAACACCTCCCCCTATTCCTGAAGTCAAGTTCGGCAGCTTGCTCTGAAACTCTTCCACCGAATATTTATGAACCGTTCCATTGTCCAGAAATGCCACATGTGTGCAGATCTGTTGAATTTCATCCATATGGTGGGAAGAGAAGAGAATGGTCTTGTCGGTCAACGACTGCAGAATGGAGAGAATGTCTTTCCTCCCCATTGGATCAAGACCGCTGGTTGGTTCGTCAAGAATCAGAATCTCTGCTTCAAAATAGAGCATTGCGGCCAGCCCCAGACGCTGCAGCATTCCCTTCGAATATCT
>NZ_BDUF01000095.1:62828-66480 GCF_002335525.1 Effusibacillus lacus | reverse complement strand
TCTGACCTTCTCGTTCCGGTCCTCCCAAAGCTGCACTCTGCGCAGGCATTGCTCAATCCTGAAGGAATTTGCCGGAACACCTGCGAGTTCTGCGAAGAATTCCATATTTTCCAGTCCGGACATTTGGGCATAGAGGGAGAACTTCTCCGGCAGATAGGAAACATATTGCTTCCATTCTTCTTTCGTATTGGGGATGCCCCGCAGAAGAACCTCCCCCTGTTGAACGGGAAGGATCCCCAGCATGGAATGGATCAATGTGGACTTGCCGGCGCCGTTTCGTCCGACCAGGGCACATTTTTCCCGGGGTTCAATCACCAGATTGACATTCGACAACACCGTCTTCCTGCCATAAGAATGGGTTAATCCCCTGATTTCTATCATGCTTTTTCCCCCTTCCGGTGAAACCTGACGGCCAACTCAAAGGGCAAAGCCGTCCACAGCACCAAATTGATCAGCAAAAACTGCAAAGGCGACAGCCAGATCATCTTCTGCATCAATCCGGACAATTGGTCCAGCGGAAACAGACCAAGTGACGATTCCAGGTACAAACGGATGGTATGCATGGGAATAAGAAAATACAAAACGGAAAGCAGCCTGATGGATTCCCGGGTTACGCCAGGCAGCCAATACAGGAACGCCAGGTCAGTCAGAAACAGGAACAGAAACCAGGCGAACAGATTGGCACCGACCAACTGCAAGCGGGATGTGCATACACTGCCAAGAAGCATACCAATCTGGTTAAAAATCAGAAGCAGCGAAAATGTGGCAATCAGGTAAGCAAGAAATCCCTTTCCGTCAAATGCAAGCACAAACTTGGCAGGAACAGCCAGCAGGACAAAACTCGCCGCAAAAACGGCCAGGGTTATGAACTGGACCGCCATGGCTTTCTTCCAAAGAAAACTCCGGTACGATTCTTTCTTGGTAAGAAGGATCAGGATTGTTTTTTGCTCTTTCTCCTGCAGCAGAGAGAAGGATGCCAGAAACAAACTCAACAGCGGAATCAGAAACAGGTTTAGATCGTACAGAGAGAGCAGATAGGCCTCAAATCCCTGTTCAGCCGGCAGGGTGCGTGATTGCAGCAGGGTAAAGACAGATGCAAGCATGACCATGCCAAGGGACAACCACATACCGATGCCGCGGGACTGTTCTTTCCATTCTTTCCAGACGTATGTCATGCTTTCCCCCTCCTTCCAATCCACAGGATCGTTGCGATTACAAATACAGCCCCTCCCAGCCAGAGAGCGGGTGCTTCCGGCTTCCTTCCCGGCAGTGGATGCGGATCTTCAAACATCACTTCCTGCCTGTTCAGCACCTGGCCCATTTTTTCATAGACGGTGATGGCCGGACTCTTCAGAAAAAGATAGGCCAACTCATTCTCCTGCACCAACTTGTACAGGGAGGATTTATATGAAACGGGGTGGTCTCCGATTCCGTCCCGATCCAGGTCGAGGACGGGGATATCCTTTCCCCAATCGTTTCCTTTGCCATTCTCACTCCAACTGGCAGTGCTTTGCCCCCCTACGGCAATTACCGGAGCGGTATTCTTATAAAACCGGTTTTGGCTGAATACCTGTTGGCTGGCACTTGCCCAGAGTTCCACACCTACCCGGTTGTGGACGAAATGATTGTTGTGGATGCGGCTGCCCTGGGAATTCTCAAGATAAAGACCGCGCAAGTTTTGGAAAAATCGGTTTTCGCGCATTTCCACATCCTTGCTTTCCTGCAGCAGAATGCCAAATGCCTGGGGGCCCTGATGGAACGAAAATTCATTGCGGTGGAGCCGGATCCGCCGGGAGACCATGATGGCCGCCCCGCCGGTATTTTTGGTGAAGCGGTTATCCGAGAAAGCATTGTCGTTGGAATACATGTAATGAAGTCCGTAACGGGTTTGGCTGATCGTATTTGCTTCCACACGGTTCCGGTCGGAATAATAGAAATAGATTCCGTCCCGGCTGCCGCGAATCCGGCTGTGTGTCAGTTTGTTGCCATGGGAGTGGATGAATTGAATTCCGTTTCCCTGGCCCGCAATTTCATTTCCGCTCATGCCCGTAACGTCCACGTTTTCAATCGTGTTCTCGTTGGCGTAATAAAGATAAATCCCGTGAAACGAATCGGATATGACCAGATTTTTCAGCAGATTGCGGTCACTCAGCACTTTAACGGCCGCATACTCCTCTTCCGAGTTCCGGCTGAAACCGCCATGTTCAATCCTGAGATTCTCAAGGCGGACACCGGGGGCTTTGATGGTGATGACATTGCCGGTTCCATCCCCCCGGACGACCGTACCTTCCGAACCTTTGACGACAAGCGGCTTTGTGATGACAATATTGCCGGTGTAAGTCTGGCCGGAAAGCTCCAATACCCCGTTTTCCGGAGTTTGATCCACTTGAGATTGCAAAGAACTCTCCGCCATCACCCTGGATAAAGCCAGAAACCATACGCATACAAAAGCCATCAAAGCCGCTGTCTTTCTCATTGTTTGCGATCCCTCCATAAAGGTACCAGCATCAGCAGGAATGCAATTCCCGCCAGATAGGCCCCCTTGCCGAAAAAACTGTTGGTTGTAAAATTGGCCAGTTGGTTCTTGCCAACCACGGGCGGAACAAACGGGGCGATCTTGATCGGCGCCTTCGGATCCAGATTCGTACCGAAATCCACCAACCAGCGGTGAATGTCATAAATCCCCAACAGTCCGCCAATCACAAACAAACCGATCAGCCCGTAAAGCAATCTCCTCTGTCTGGCCACCCCGACCGCTGCGGTGAGTAGAGCCATCAGACCAATCAGGTAAGGCAAATAACGGAATTCCGGAAATGAATCTTCGCTAAACTGCTTCATCCCGATGTAATGGTTCAGCCCGTTTATAATATCCACTTTGCCTTCCAATTTGTCGGGGTAAACCAGGACGGTCAGGCCCTCAGGATATTGAGGGGCATAAAACGACATCCCCCACCACGGAAGGAAAATCGATCCAGCCAACAGTACGGCTGCCAGCAACAAGGCAGTGGAGGAGATACCTGATAGTCTATTGGCCACGTTCCCCATCTCCTTATATGGAAAAGGGTATCTGGCGATACCCTTTTCCCTTTCTGAAATTCCTGTCACTTGGGTTCAACCAACAGATATCCGCTCATTTCCTGGTGAAGCGCCGAACAGAAGTTGGTACAGTAAATCGGGTACGTTCCCGCTTTGTCAGCCACAAATTCCATAGTTTTGGTTTCGCCTGGCTGAATTTCCATATTCTGGTTGTAAGCGTTGACTGCAAAACCGTGAGTGATGTCCTCGTCGAGGTCAATGTTGGTCAGATGGAAAATGACCTTATCCCCTTGCTTGACAGTTACAACATCCTTGCGCTCTGCTTTGCCATCGAATATAAACTTGGAGCGCATGGCGATTCCGTATACGTGAACCTCATTGCCCTTCCGTTCAATCCGGGCATCTTCCTGCTTCCATACGGAGTTCGGACGCTTCTCATCCTTCGGCAGAACTTCAATGGTCTTGATCTTGTCAGCCTTGATGATCTGTGCATAGTGAGGTTCGGGATCGACCGGGGCCGTTTGGATCACCTTCATTTTGCTGCCCGTCAAATCGATCAGTTGCATGGATTCCGGATGGGACGGACCTACGGACAGGTAGCTGTCTTTGGCGATCT
>NZ_BDUF01000095.1:62117-62756 GCF_002335525.1 Effusibacillus lacus | reverse complement strand
TGTTCAAAGCCACGATGTATTTGCCGTCCGGACTTACACTGTCCCCTTCCGCCGCCACAGAGTGGCCGGGTGAATACTGAACCGGTACGCGGTCAACCGTTTCGCCCGTTTCCACGTTCCACTTCACGATTTCAGATGAGATGAACATGGTGGTGTATGCAAAACCCTTGTCGTCAAACTGGGTGTGCAACGGTCCCAGGGCGTTGGGCGGGTTCACTTCCCGTTCCATGACCGATGCGTAGTCAAGAACCGGAATCCCGTACTTCTCACCGTCAAACTTCTTGTTCTTGATTGCTTCAAACGCTTTCTCAAAGGAGAATACAGTCATGGCAGGAGCCAGTTTGCCGGAGGCGATGAATCGCTTGCCGTCGGGAGTTACGTCAACCCCGTGCGGGGACTTGGCAACCGGCACCAGGTAGATGGCCCCTTTGTGCTTTGCCGGGTTGACAATCTTGGCCCCGTTGACTGTGTCATACTTGCCTTCCTTGACCATCTTCTCTAGCTCTTTCCAGTTGAAGAGCACGATATAGTCCCGGTCTTTCTGGGATGCGTTGATTTCCAGGTTTGTGGTTGCTTCTTCCGTATTGTAAGTGGTCAATACGGCCCAATCGGCAGATGTTTTCTTGCCGGCGTCGGACA
>NZ_BDUF01000095.1:61662-62044 GCF_002335525.1 Effusibacillus lacus | reverse complement strand
GTCATATGACCAGGGCGGAAGCGCCACCTGGTAGGCCAGCTCCAGCTTCTTGGTTTGCTCGTTAAACGTTACCGCCGACATTACACCTTTGTACTTTGTGGAGAAGTCATCCAGTTTCGCGTACTCCCGATTGATGGGCACCGGGAAGCGGGTCGGGAGGAACAGATACTCTGTGTTCTCGGTCACGAAAGCGGCACAGTGAGGACCGCTGGTATTTGGCACATTCAGGATGTCTTCCACCGTGAATGTTTTCAGGTCCATGACCGCCGCACGGTTGTTGGCCACGTCGGTGGCGAACAGGTATTTTCCGTCATACTCGCCCTTGGTTTCGGAGAATGCCGGGTGATGAAGATCTCCCCAGGTGTAGCCGCCCAGCATTTCT